>DATLCW010000246.1:0-3029 GCA_035526195.1 Bryobacteraceae bacterium | reverse complement strand
CCGACGTCTGGGACGGTTTGAACGATTGGAACAGTAAAAATCATTTGAGAAGAATTCAAACGACCGATTGGAGCTGATGAATGCCAGCAAAAGACTTGCGCGAATGGATTGACGACCTAGAGGAAAGAAACGACATAAAGCGCATCACAGCGGAAGTGGATTGGGACGAAGAGATCGGCGCGATCACGAGGGAGATATCAAGCCAGTTTGGGCCGGCATTGTTGTTCGAGAACATCAAAGGGCATCGCCAAACCGTCTGCCGCCGGCTATTTACCAACGGCACGGGCACCAGGGAGAGGGTCTGCCGGCTGCTCGGAGTTTCAGAAAAAAGTTCCTACCGCGAGCTGGTAACCACCTTCAAGGATCGCTTCTCAAGACCCGTTAAACCCCTCGTCGTACGAAGCGGTCCGGTCAAAGAGAATATCGTCAAAGGCGACTCGGTGGATCTATTTCAATTTCCGGTGCCCAAGTGGAACCCCCATGACGGCGGCCGGTTTATCATGACCTCCGCGAGCATCGTTACCAGAGATCCCGACACGGGGGTCCTCAACGCGGGAACCTACCGCGGCATGATTGCCAAGAAAAACACCATCGGCGTCCTGCTCGCGATGACCCAGGGGTGGGGCAAGCACTTCAGTAAGTATACGCATCGAGGCCAGGAGATGCCCGTCGCGGTGGTCATCGGTTGGGACCAGACGCTGTTCATGGCGGCATCCACTCCGGTCAATCATCCGGAATATGAACTCGCGGGATCGCTTAGAGGCGCGCCGGTGGAGCTGGTGAAGTGTGAGACCAGCGACTTGTTGGTTCCCGCGTCCGCGGAAATCGTCCTTGAGGGTTTTATTTCCGGCGATCCGAAGACCTTCGAACCCGAAGGCCCGTTCAGCGAATACCCGGGCTACTATGCGGGACGTAAAACGCCGAAGCACGCTATTCGCGTTGAATGCATTACGCACCGGGACGATCCGATTTTTCACGGCTGCCTGACGGGTTCCAGCCCGGGAAGAACCAACGAAGGTACGACCTGGACGCCGGCGACGTTTTCGGCGATGGCGTGGCAGTATCTGGAAGAAGCCGGGGTGCCGAATGTCACTGGTGTTTGGCGCGGCAAATGGCCTGAGCTGCTGCGCATTCAGATTCGCAAGAGCCATCGCGGTCACGCCCAGCAGGTCGCCGCGGCTCTCTGGGGCTGCCATCTCGCCAATTACGCGGGCAAGCATCTCATCGTGGTGGATGACGATATCGATATTCATGATTGGGAAGCGATCGAATGGGCGCTGTGTTATCGGGTCAACGCCGGGCTCGGCGATATCACGATGTTCCCAGGAACATCGGGCTCGATGCTCGACCCCAGCGTGCCGTCGGAGGAGAGAGATTCGGTCAAATACGGCCACGGCAAATGGACCCGCGTGTTGATCGACGCCACGATCAATTGGGAACTCGAGCCCCAGGAGCAGTACGGCGGCAAACGCTACCCGCCGCTGGGCACGGCGATCTCGCCGGAAATGGCGGAGACACTCACGCGCAGGTGGAAGGAATACGGTTTCTGACCCAGGGAGGTGTGGAAATGCGTAAAGCAAAAGCTTTTCTTGCTCAAAGCCTGTTGGTTTTTGTGGCGTGCCTGCAATACGGCAGCGCCCTCGGCGCGGAGTCCAATAAGGCGATCCATCTGAAGGTGGGTTACGCGTCTATCACCGGCAATCGGATTCCCCTCTGGGCGACTCAGGATCGAGAGTTTTTCGCGCGCAATGGTGTCGACGCAGAGCTGATCTTCATCGCCAGCTCTTCTCAAGGCATGCCCGCGCTGCTCGCTGGCCAGATACCCATCTACTCCGGCTCCGTTGAGACCGCAGCTCAAGCTGCTGCTGCGGGCGCAGATTTGGTCGTGATCGCCAGCAGCGAGCCGACGCAGTACAAGCTCATTGTGCAGCCGGGAATCAAGAGCGCGGCGGACCTCAAAGGCAAAAAAGTGGGCATTGACCGGATCGGCGGCGCCAGCTACTACGCCACTCGCCGGATGCTGGAAAAACTTGGACTCAAAGCGGACGATGTCGAGTACATGCACGTGGTTAGCGGTGGAAACCAGAGAGTCGCCGCTTTTCGCTCGGGGTTGCTCAGCGCGGTAACGTCCACCGTGGAACGCTTCGAGCGCGCCGGCATTCCCTATAATGCCTTAGCCGACGCCACCGAAATGGGCATCAGAATCATCGGCAATTCGTACATCACCACCCGTGTCTTTCGCGATCAAAACCGTGAGACCGTTCAGCGCTTTATCACGGCGTTGATCGAGGGCACGCAGTGGGTCAAGAATCCGAAAATCAGCACCGCGGTGCTGGAGATCGTTAAGCGGCGGCTACGGACCGACGATCCGGCCGTACTAGGTTTGAACTACCGCATGTACATCGAACCCCTTGCTCCGTTTCCCTACACCAAGATCGATGACCTGCTCGCCAACCTTGCGGATCTGGCGGAAAGCAATCCCAGCATACGCAATCTCAATCTGGCGGCCTTTGTAGACAACAGCTTCGTGCAGCGAGCCGAGAAGCGCTAAGGAGCGGCAATGGGAGCGAGACAAGAAGCCAAAGACTTAAGAAGCTTTCTAGGGGATGTCAAGCAGCGGTATCCGGACGAGTTGATCACGCTGGAGCGGGAGGCCGATCTTCGTTTCGAGATTTCAGCGCTGCTCGTCAAACTGGACCGCACGCATAAATTTCCCATCACGCAATTCACCAATTTGCGAAACGTGGACGGTAAGCCCTGTGCGTTCCCGCTTTTGTCGAATCTGTTCGCCAGCCGGCGGCTATGCGCCCTGGCGCTGGACTCCTCCGTGGAGAAGGTGGGGCTGGATTACGATACCCGGACTCAACAGTCGAAGACCCCGGTGATCATCGACCGCTCCGAAGCGCCGGTAAAGCAAGTCGTCCGGAAAAATGAGCAAGTGAATCTGTTCGAGTTTCCCGTGCCGCTGCCCTATCACATGGAAGGCGGACGGACCATCCTTGGCTCAGTTATGACCACGGTGGATAATC
>DATLCW010000291.1:0-7969 GCA_035526195.1 Bryobacteraceae bacterium | reverse complement strand
GACATGCCAGGGCTGGCTTCCAGCAGCAGCTGCGCTCGACGGCGGTCGCCGCGGATGTGGCGCACTGCCACTTTTTCGTCCCCAATCCAAATCTCCATTTCGTCGGATTGCTCCATCTGCCGGATCATTCTGGATTGATCCTGCAGTAAGCTCCCTTCGTCCTCCACCGTCAGCAGAATACCTCCATCTGCCGTCCGGGTCGCCCGTAGTGCCGCAAGCGGGTCCGATTGGGCGGGCTCCACCGTGGACTGCCGCTGTACCTTCAGTGATCCAACGCTCTCAACGGTGGAACTCAGGAAGTCCGAAAAAACCGTGAGAAAGCCGTCGTAGCTCCCGCCAAGCTTATCCTGCAAGGGTACAACCAGCGGAAAATCCTCGGAGTTCGTCTGCCCAGTGAGATACAACTCACCAATAGCTCCGATTGCCAAGTCGACGATCGTGTCCGTTTGGCTTCCTCCGAAGTAGCTGGATCGCGTCAATTGGCCGTCGGAGCCGTATACAACAATGAAGCCATCGTCACCTCCGCCGGGACCGTTTTGCAACGGCTCATGCGTCTTCAGATTGGTTGAATCGGAACCCCCGGCTGTTACCAAAGTGCCGCTCGGATGGCGGGCAATAGCAAGACAGCTTTCAAATTTATCACCGCCATGATAAGTGGAATAGAGGACCTTCGTCATCTCTTCATTCAGTTTGGCAACAAACGCGTCGGCCTCACCCGCTTTTGCCGGCTGGCTCGCACTAGCGGTTGGCAAGTTGCTGGACGTCGTAACTCCACACACGTAGGAATTCCCATCGCCATCCACTGCAATCGCGTTGATAATATCCACACCCTGACCGCCAAAGTAGGTGGACCTGTAAGGACCGGCGCCCTCCGCGCTCAACTTCGTGATAAAACCATCCATCGACCCCGAGTTAGTCCGTCTGAAAGCATTCTCCGTCACCGGAAAGTCGCTTGCCGCAGTCTGCCCCGCCACGTAGACGTTGTCGAGCGCATCGACAACGATTCCATAAGGGATGTCTCCTTCCAGCAACTGCGTGTTGATTCGCGCGCCGCCGAGATAAGTGGAAAAGACAAATTCGCCCAAATCAGGATCCACCTTCGCCACGAACACATTGCGGCAGTTCACCGTCGTTTCGAAAACGCCGAGGAAAACGAACCGGCAGCGGCCGGTCGACGGTTTAGTCGGCATTAGAGCATTAGTGGTGGGAAGATTCGATGAGCCAGTTGCGCCTGTGAACACGATCCGCCGTTGCGAGTCCACAGTGACCGCCAACACTCTATCGGCGTCGGTGCCCCCGAAGTAGGTGCTGTAATCCAATTCGCCCGACGCAGTGAACCGGGCCACAAAACCGTCGAACGCCTCCTTACGGGGGTGCAGCGACTTAATCACCGGCAGGTTGGGGGACGACGTCGCTCCGCCGATTACGATCCGCCCTAAGTCGTCGACAGCCATCCCGTTCAACTCTTCAGTCCCCTCTCCTCCAAAATATGTGGCATAAATGAGTCTGCCCGAGGCAGTCGTTTTCACGAGGAAGGCGTCAGTGCTGGTACCGCCCCCGAAGGGGCGCAGCATCGGCCATCCCTTCATCTCCGCCGAACTGGTGGTTCCCGCCGTATAGACGTTCCCGGCCACATCCGTTCGAACCCTCGCCAGCCCGGTGCCGTTTTCTCCCTTATCGCCACCGATGTAGGTGGAAAAACTCAGCACTGGGTCGATCAACAGTGGCGAATCCTCCCGTCGGTCCACCTCCAAGCCCACTTCCCTTTTGCCCAGGAGCACATACCGGCTTTCCACCCTCGACAGACCGTTCCTGCTCTTGGAAAATGAGGCTGGGGGGTGGATCCTGATTTCTCCAGTCCCGATCCTCAGAACCAGTGCACCCTGCTCCAAGGTGAGGCTCCGGGCACCTTGAAACTGCATTCGAATTCGGGAGACATCCACGCCCGGTTCGACAAGGAAATCGAATTCAGGCACCCCAGAGCGATTGTGAAAGGTCACATCCACGCCGTCCCAAGCCCAACGCATCCGGACTGCCCCGTAGTGTGGTACACGTTTCTTCCAGCGCGCAGGGTCCGACCCAAAAAAATAGTGGCTCACCGAGGGAAGCAGCCCATCCCCTTCCCACCTCGCATTCGCATTGCTGGCGGGGAATAACATCCGTACCAGATAAGATTCTTTGTTCGCTCCGGCGGCAAGAGTAATGCATCCAGGTTCTGCCAAAATCGCCAATTTGCCATTTCTCGACGCAAATTCCACCCCGGCCTGGAATTGTCCTACATTCTTTTCGAAGTACGCCGCGGCGCAGGATGCTCGCGGCGTCGAACCCGCCAACAAGATCGGCAGGAGACATAGACGATAGAGTATTGATCTTCCCATCACAGTAGTTATTCCCCGAGGTGTGTTCACGTCCTGTTAGCCGATATCAGTCAGCGGCTCTCAACAGTGCTGTTTCCCGCGCGCTTGCAAACAGCCCTCGTCTCCCGCCTCTCACCGACTCGGCGCATCATGTCCTCGCGATTCGCATACAAGCCCTCCATAGAGCCCAGTGAAACACTTGCGTTCCGGTCCCTACGTGGCGCAGTCGCATTCTAAACCGAGATGTACACTCATTTGTGGCGCAAAACCCTTGTCAACTGGCTCATTCTACCTGTATATTTGATTCTGCCTTCGTCCACGATGACAATTACGCAGATTCTGCAGGACTGGAACAACGGAGATCCAGCCGCTTTGGAACGCCTGACTCCAATTGTCTACGACCAACTCCGCCAGATGGCGAGTAAGCAACTCCGCAGGGAGCAAAACGTCACGCTTCAACCAACCGAACTGGTTCATGAAGCCTACCTCCGGCTGACGGAATCGAAGACCCCTTCGTTCCGCGACCGTGTGCATTTTTACGGCGCCGCGGCGGAACTGATGCGGCGCGTGCTGGTTGATCAGTCGCGCCGCCGGGCCGCTGCCAAGCGTGGCGCCACTCTCGTTCGAGTCGAGATGAAAGACGGAGCGGCGATCGTGGTAAGAGACTTCGAGTTCGACGCGCTCGACGCCGCGCTGCGGAACCTTGCGGAGTTCGATGCGCGCCAGGCACGGATCGTCGAGCTTCGCTTCTTCGGTGGGCTGAGCATCGCCGCAACCGCGGATGCGCTCGGCGTATCGTTGGTTACGGTGAAACGCGACTGGCTCGTCGCGAAGGCGTGGCTGTTGCGGGAGCTGAGCAAGTGACCGGCTGGGAAAAAGCGAAGTCGCTTTATGAGGAGGCCGCCGCCCTGCCCGCGGCCGGGCGAACTGCTTTTCTCAAATCGCGCACGGAAGGGGAGGAGGAGCTGCGGCGCGAAGTCGAAAGCTTGCTTGCGTACCACACCGCGGCAGGCGACTTTCTCGAGACGCCCGCGCCCGCCCACGCAATTCCGGAGCGTCTCGGTAATTACCGCGTCCTGCACGAGATCGGACGCGGGGGTATGTCGGTCGTTTATCTGGGTGAGCGCGCCGACGGGCTCTTCGAAAAGCAGGTGGCGGTGAAGGTTCTGCGCGACGGAATTTTCGGCGATGATTTCCGGCGGCGGTTTCACGTGGAGCGGCAACTGCTTGCGCGCTTTGACCATCCGCACATTGTGCGGGTGATCGATGGAGGCATTACTGCTGACGGCCGACCGTACCTGATTCAGGATTATGTCGACGGCCAGCCCATTACTGAGTTCGTGAATGAGCGGAAACTGAGCTGGGCGGAACGGCTTCGACTATTCGCATCCCTCTGCGAGGCGGTCGCCTATTCGCACTCCCACGGGGTGGTGCATCGCGACCTGAAGCCATCCAATATTCTCGTGTCGCGGGACGGGGTGGTGAAGCTGCTCGATTTTGGGATCGCAAAGCTCTTAGACCAACCTCCGGGAGATAGGGCGACACTGACCAGGAACCTCATGTGGACGCCGGCCTACGCCTCGCCGGAGCAGGCGAGAGGCGACACGGTGGGTCCGGCCAGTGATATCTACTCCTTGGGTACGGTACTTTACGAGATCGTGACGAACAAGCCTGCTTGTGCGCCTCAGGATGTGCAGCCCATCCAGGCGGCTCGCCGCGTCGCTGAGCATTCTGCCGACTGCAGCCGCTTGCCGCGGCAGCTGGCGGTGCTCTTCGCCCGCTGTTTCGCAAAGAAACCCGAGGATCGCTGGGAGTCGGCCGCGGCGCTCGCGTTCGAGATTCGACGCGTCCTCGATGCCGGCGCTTTATTTTTGGATTCTGTACCAGCGGATACTCCGCAAGGGCCACCCAGGCGTCGCTTGTGGTTTGCCGCATCTGCCACTATAGCCGCCATCATGGCGCTTGCCCTGGCGCTGGAATCGCGCGGTGAGCGGAAAATGCGGGCGTTCCCCCTGACCGCCGATACCGGGACGGAGCGGTTCCCGTCCTTGTCGCCCGACGGGAAGTCTGTGGTGTACACCATCAAAGCAGGGGGAGGCCAAATCCTAATGCGCAAGGATCTGGATGGCTCCAACACGCGGCCGCTGACCGACGGATCCCAGAGCGAGAGATACGGCCGCTGGTCTCCGGACGGAAAATGGATCGCTCAGGTCTCCGGCGGTTCCACCGGAAGGCGCGATGTTGGCGTGATGGCGGCCGGGGGCGGCCCCGAGCGAAAGATTTCGACTAGCGAGGGGATTTTCCCAGCCTGGACGCCGGATTCGAAATCGCTCGTGGTCGCTGACCGGGCAACCGCCGAGGACCCGTTTCAACTGGTGATGCTTGGCGTGAACGACGGATCACGGCGCCAACTAACGGCTCCCGAGCGCGGGCATTGGGGCGACATCGCGGGTGCCGTTTCGCCGGATGGAAAATGGCTGGCGATTATCCGTTACGCGGCAAAAGGTAGCGGGGATCTCTACGTCATGCCGTTGTCTGGCGGACCACTGCGGCGGCTGACGCACGTCAACACCTGGATCAATGGCTTGGACTGGATGCCCAATGGCAGGGAGATCGTCTATGCCTCGTGCAGCCCGCCTCCGGACGCCATCTGTGGATTGTGGCGGATCGCCATCGCCGGCGCCAACGGTCCGCGCCTTCTTCCAGGTTTGCCCACAGCCCCGTATCCGGAGTGGCCCTCCATTTCCGGGGGCAAACCGCTGCGTGTCGTGGTTCAGACGAAGACGGTATATGAGCGCCTTTGGTCATTGCGCCTCGATTCCGGCAACGCCGAACCCGTGGTTCAGACAACCTATACGCGCATGGCAGCCAACCCTTCGTTCTCGCGCGACGGGCGGCAAGCCGCATTTGTCTCGAACGAGACGCGCGGGCACAATATTTGGATTGGGGACGCGGGTTTTCGTCAAAGGCGCCAACTGACGTTCCTCGATTCGATGGGGACGGAGACGCCGCGCTGGTCTCCAAGCGGTACGGAGATCGCGTTCATGGCTTTCGTAGGTGGCCTCAAGTCAATCTACATGGTGGAGGTCGCCTCCGGGTTGTGCCGGCGGCTGACCAAAGACGCCGCCGAAGAAGGCTCCCCCGCGTGGTCGACCGACGGACGGTGGATCTGTTTTCGGTCCACACGCGGCGGACAGCCGAGAATCTGGCGCATACGAGCCGATGGAGTTGGAGATGCGACCAAGCTGACCGGCAGCCCTGTAACCGATCTGTTTTCCGTCGGCGGGGACGAAATTCTGTTCTTACGAAGCACCGATGGATCCCAGGTCTGGAAAACGCGTTTCGAGGGCGGGGTGGAACGTCCGCTGGATCCGGCTACACTCTTCGGTCTCAGTGCTGGTTTCTGGACAGTCGCGCGAGACTCCATCTATTTCCTGCGCGAGCCGACCAAAGCCCCGTACGAATTGTGGCGCTATGAACTTGGGTCGGGCAAGCTGGAGATGCTACGCACGCTCGTACGCCAGGCCGGCATGCTCCGGGGTGGCATCGGAGTTCACCCTGATGGCTCCGCTCTCTATTGGACAGCCTTCAACGAGTCGCTTGACCTTGCCTGGATCGAGAATATCCGATAGCTGGGCAGAACGCCTCAGCCGGACAACGTTATTGGCGCCGTCGGCAGAGGCTCGCAGGTTGGGCAACGAGGCGACAGGTATAAGGGCAGCCTTGGCTTGCCGATATGCCTACAAGTCCGGATTCCAGCCCGAGGCCATACCGCAGGCTCCGCCGCATCGTAAGCTAAGAGTTAACGTCTGCAGGTGGAGTTCCGGTGCCAGTTGCCACCTATATTCCCGTCGTAGCACCCTGGCTCCCTGAGGATGTCCATTGGAGGTTGATCTGCGTTTGCTTATTCCTGGTGATGCCGGCTGCCGCAGACATACGGTTGAACGGGCGGATCACCAGCGAGACCGGGACCCCGGTAGCCGGAGCTCAAGTAACATTGCGCCAGCAGAATGCGCCGCTCCAAGGCGCTATTTCCGACCCCACCGGCGCTTTTACCACCTCTGTTCCCACGCCCGGAAGATATGAAGTGGAGATCGATCGGGAAGGGTATTTCCGCCTCACCAACCGGACTTTGGAACTCGGTGAAGGGATCAATGAAGCTCAGTTTATTTTGAATCGCGTGCGGGAGGTTGTGGAATCGGTCGACGTGAGCGCGAATCCCGGCGCCGTGGACATGGACCGCACCACGCCACAACTCACTCTGAACGGGAATAACCTGATCAACGTGCCCTATCCTTCGACGAATACTTTGCGCAATGCGCTCCGCATCATGCCCGGCGTGGTGCAGGATAGTCACGGCGGGATCCACCTCCACGGCGGCGCCGAAGAACAGACCCTTTACACACTGGAAGGTTTTCAGATTAACGATCCGCTTACGGGACGTTTCGAATCGCGCATCAGTGTGGAGTCGGTGAACTCGCTGGAAGCGACCGCGGGCCGGCCAAGCGCCGAGTTCGGCAAAGGATCCTCCGGAGTGTTGGCGGTACGCAGCCGTACGGGCGATGACAAGCTGCGCTACTCGGCCACCAATTTCGTTCCCGGTCTGGAGCATCAGAAGGGTTGGTTCATCGGAGGGTGGAGTCCCCGGGCCAATGTATCCGGGCCTTGGAAGACGGGCCGCGCCTGGTTCTCCAACAGCGTGGATCTGCAATACGTCAACAACGTGATCCCTGAGTTACCGGAGGGGGAAGACCGTAACAAGAGCTGGCGCTGGAGCAATCTGCTGCACAATCAGATCAATCTGACGTCTTCGAACATTCTTACCGTTGGCTCTCTTGTCAACGTGTGGTATGCGCCACGCACCGGTTTGGGCGCTTTGAATCCGGTGGAGACGACGGTGGACCGGCGTTCGCGGCAGTATTTCACGTACATCAAGGATCAGATATACTTTTCACGGGGAGCGGTGGTTGAGTTTGGCTACTCGAACAACCGCACGTTCGGGCGGGAGATTCCCCAAGGCCATGAACTCTACGTGGTGACCCCGTTTGGAAAGCGGGGCAACAACTTTATCGACGCGAATCGCAAGGGCGGGCGGGACCAGTGGATGGCCAACCTGTTTTTCCCCACGTTCCAGTTCCTGGGTGAGCATCGCTGGAAAGCGGGTACCGATGTGGATCGCATCAGTTACTGGCAGGACGTACGCCGCACTGGGGTGGAATACGCGACCTACGATTTTGTTCCGGTGCGGCGCACTTATTATGGGGGCAGCGGCCAGTTGCAACGAAGCAACGTGGAGGCTGCCGCCTATCTGCAGGATTCGTGGCGGTTCCGGCCGGGGCTGCTTTTCGAGGTTGGGGTCCGCACGGATTGGGACCGGATTTTAAGGAACTGGAACGTTTCCCCGCGGCTTGGTTTCGCGTGGTCGCCGTTCCATTGGGAGCGTACCAAAATATCGGGGGGGTTCGCGCGCATCTTCGATGCGACGAGTTTACGAATCTTCACCCGGCCGCTGGATCAGTATGCGATCTCTACTTACTTCGAGCCGGGTGGCGATATCGTCCGCGGGCCGGCGCTTTCTATTTATCGGATCGATCGGCCCCGCTATGCGAGTC
>DATLCW010000284.1:0-16079 GCA_035526195.1 Bryobacteraceae bacterium | reverse complement strand
TGGCTTCCTTTGTCCTCTCCACCTTTCATTACACGGGAAAGCTCAACAACTTCGACAAGATCATCTATTGGGGCAACCTTTGGGCGGGGCTGTTCGCGCCAACCATCTTCCTGCATTTCTGCCTCAGCTTTCCCGAGCGCCGGCCCTGGCTGCGGGGGCGCCGGATCTGGCTCGTGTACCTGCCGGCGATCGTGACCTGCACGATCTCGTTATTGATAGGAAGCGGGTCGCTGCGGATGGATGTCGCGTTGCCCGATTTACGGTGGGCCTTGGATCGTTTTTGGCTCTTCGCATTCGGCTTTATTTACCTGCTGGGCGCATTGGCACTGCATTTGGAATATCGCCGCACCGAGGACGCCATTACCAGGCAACAGTTGAAGTGGCTGCGGAATGGAGTAGTGTTCGGAATTGTTCCGTTCACCGTTTTCTACATGCTGCCGTATGCCATGGGGGTCGTCCCCGGGGCATGGCTGAAGATGTCGGTGCTTTCGCTTCCGCTGATTCCCATTACCTGGGCGTATGCGATTATCCGCTACCGGCTGATGGACGTGGACATCATTTTCCAGCAGGGCTACGCGTACACGCTGGCGACTCTCTCGGTCATCGGCCTTTTCTACATGATGGCGCTGTCGTTCAACAAGGTGGAAGAGCTTACTCCCTCCGCGATGGTAGTGATGATCCTTATCGCCACGTTTGCCTTTCAGCCCATCCGCAACTGGTTCCAGGAGGTCCTGGACCGCTACGTGTTTTATAAAGACCGCTATGACTATCGCAGCACGCTAACAGAATTTGCGCGGGATCTCGGTTCGGAAACCGATCTCGATCACCTGTTAAGCTCCGTGATCGACCGTCTCAAGCGCACGTTAGGAATCAAGCACGTGGGAATATTTTTAAGGCGCGGCAATGAGGATGACTTCGTGCTCGCCATGACCACACCCACGTTCGACAAGCTCACCACGGGGCGCCTGGATCTGAGTTTTCTCAAAGGCGATTGCGACAAGCCGTTCGTGTTTTTTGAACGTACGCGGAATGCGCTGGATGTCGTCTCCCGCGATTGGCCCGCTTCGGTGCGGCTCACCATTGGGGATCTGGATTTCACTTACTACGTGCCCTGCAATGTGCGCAAGCGCACCATCGCCTACGTGGGCGTAAGCCGCACGGAAATGGGCGATTTCCTGTCCTCTCACGATCTGGAACTGGTGCTCTCTTTCGCCGGATATCTCGCCATCGCGATTGAAAATGCGCGACTTTACCAGTCGCTGGAACGGAAGGTGGAAGAGTTCGAACGGTTGAAGGAGTTCAGCGAGAACATCGTCGAGTCCATCAATGTGGGAATTCTTGCCGCCGATCTGGACGACCGTGTGGAAAGCTGGAACACACAGCTCGAGCGGCTTACCGGCATCACGCGCGAAGAGGCAGTGGGACGCACTCTGCTCGAATTGCTGCCGGCCGGGCTATGCCAGCGATTCGATCAGGTAAGAGGGCAGACGGGTGTGCACCACGTCTATAAGTTTCCTCTTGCCACGCGGGAGTCGGCGGTAGCGCCGCACGGCGGGAACGGATACGCGAACGGCAACGGGAATGGCCACGCCAAGCCGAAGCGTGAATCCGTAGTAAATCTCGCCATCGCGCCGCTGGTTTCCAAAGATCAGGAGCAGATCGGGCGGCTGGTGATTTTCGATGACATCACGGAACGCAGCGAACTCGAGCGGCAACTGGTGCAGGCCGACAAGCTGAGCTCCATCGGCTTGCTGGCGGCCGGTGTTGCCCATGAAGTGAACACGCCTCTGGCGGTGATCTCTTCCTACGCGCAGATGCTCGCGAAGCAGATTACCGGAGACGACACGAAATCGAAGCTGCTGGAGAAGATTGCGAAACAGACATTTCGCGCCAGTGAAATCGTGAACTCGCTGCTCAACTTCTCGCGTACTTCTCCCACCGCATTCGAAGAAGTGGATCTGAACCGCGTGATTCGCGAGACGCTGACCTTGATTGATCATCAGATGAAGAAGGCGCAGATTGATGTCAGCCTGGACCTTTCCCATTCTCTCGGCACGATCAAAGGCAATTCGGGCAAACTGCAGCAAGTGTTTTTGAATCTTTTTCTGAACGCGCGGGATGCGATGGAATCGGGCGGCAGCCTTACCGTGCGGACCAGTAGCGACGGAGCGATGGCGCGTATTGAAGTTAGTGATTCCGGTTTGGGAATCGCTCCGGAACACCTGGTGCGCATCTACGATCCCTTCTTCACCACCAAGGGTGCCAAGAAGGGTACCGGCCTTGGTCTGGCAGTAACCTATGGCATTGTGAAGGAGCACTCGGGCCACATTGAAGTGGACAGCCGCATCGGCTCCGGAACGCGCTTCTCTCTGGAATTTCCGCTTACCCGTAAACCAGTGAATGCTTAACAAAACGTCACCAGAGGAAACACCCACGCCGCGAGGCAGAATTCTGATTGTCGACGATGAGGCCGACATTCGGGAGAGTCTGGAAACGCTGCTTGTAATGGAAGGCTATCAGGTGGACCAGGCTCCGCTGGCCAACGAGGGCCTGAAGATGATGGAGTCATCGAATTACGATCTGGTGCTGCTCGATCTGATGATGCCCGACAAGTCCGGGATGGATGTGCTGCTGGAGGTGCGCGAGCGCGACCATGAGACTCCGATCTGCATGATCACTGCCTACGGCTCCGTGGAAGTAGCGGTGACAGCGCTCAAAAACGGGGCCAACGACTACTTCTCAAAGCCCTGGGACAACGAGAAGCTTCTCATTGAAATCGAACGCCTGATTGCGCGCCGCCGCCTCGAGCGGGAGAATACCCAGCTTAAGCGCACGCTCAAACAACGCTATGCCTTTCCCAACATCATCGGCAAAAGCGAGCGCATGATCAAGGTTTTGGATCTGGTGGCGCAAGTAGCCACCAGCCGCTCCACCACGGTGCTGATCACCGGCGAGACCGGCACCGGTAAGGAACTGATCGCCAAAGCGATTCACGCCCACTCCGCCCGCGCCGACCACACGTTTGTGCCCGTCAATTCGGGATCCCTTCCTCCCGACTTGCTGGAATCCACTCTTTTCGGCCATTTGAAGGGATCGTTCACCGGCGCGATGGCCACGCGGAAGGGCTATTTTGAGATCGCCAACAAAGGCACGATTTTCTTCGATGAAATCGGCACCATCGCCATTGAGACGCAGGCGAAGCTTCTCCGCGTGATGCAGGAGAAGGAATTCATGCCGCTCGGCTCGGCCGATACGATGCGCGTGGATGTGCGGATTCTCGCCGCCACCAATGCCGACTTGCGCAAGATGGTCGATGACGGGCGCTTTCGCGAGGACCTCTACTACCGTCTCAATGTCATCAACATCATTCTGCCTCCGCTGCGCGACCGGAAAGAGGATATTCCCGCACTGGCCGAGCATTTTTTTGACAAGTACAGCCAGGAGAACGAGAAATTCCTGAATGCCGACAACCGGTCGCAACTCCGTTTTGACACCGAGGCGCTGCGCATCCTGATGGACCACAGCTGGCCCGGTAATGTGCGGGAACTGGAGAATGTCGTAGAGCGGGCGGTCGTGCTGGCGACGCAGCCGGTGGTTGCCGCGGACGTGCTGCCGGAATCGCTTCTCCATTCGCAGGGAATCCGGCTACGCCAGGATGATTCGAGCCCGCTCCCGTCCGATGCCTCGCTGTTTGAGATTGTGGCCGATTTCGAGCGCCGCAAGATCATCGAAATCCTGGAAGCGTGCAAGTGGAGCCAGACCGATGCGGCGGAGAACCTGCGGATTCCCCTCTCGACGCTGAATCAGAAGATCAAGCGGTTGGCGATTGATGTACGGAAACTAGCAGAGAAGGCGAGAGCGGAAAAGCAAGCGAATTAGCGTGGATGGCGCGCCATCTTGCGCGCCAACAGCATTGCGATCTCGAGCGCCTGCTCATAGTTGAGACGTGGGTCCACTTCCGTACGATAGGCACGCATCAGATCGGACTCGGTTAATCCGCGCGCCCCACCTGTACACTCCGTCACGTTGTCTCCCGTGAGTTCAATATGTACCCCGCCCAGATTGGAGCCCTGCGCCGCGTGGATGTCGAACGCCAGCTCCAGTTCCTTCAAGATGTCATCAAAGCTTCGGGTCTTGATCCCACCGCTGGTAAGAAACGTATTGCCATGCATCGGATCGCAAATCCACAAGACCTGGCGTCCACTGTCCCGCACGGTACGAATCATGGCCGGCAGCGATTGTTCTATGCGTCCGGCGCCGAAGCGATGGATCAGGGTCAGGCGTCCTGGAACATTCGCCGGATTGAGCTTGCCGGTTAATTCGAGCAACGTGCCGGCATCCGTGTTATGGCCCACCTTGATGCCAATAGGATTCTCAATGCCGCGGAAATATTCGACATGCGCACCACCAGGCTGAGCGGTACGAAGGCCGATCCAGGGAAAGTGGGTGGAGAGGTTAAACCAGCCCTCCCGCCGTGGAACGCGGCGTGTCTGCGCCTGCTCGTAGGAAAGATGGAGACCTTCATGGCTCACAAACAGGTCTACGCGCTCGATCTCGGAGGCGCGGATGCCGAGGATATTTTCCATGAATAACACGGCTTCCCCAATACCCGCGGTCATCCGGTGATACTCGCCTTCCAGCGGAGAATCCTGCGCAAACGAGAGGTCCCAATATTCGGGATGATGCAGATCGGCAAATCCTCCCTTCACCAGAGAGCGCAAAAAATTGAGCGTCAGGGCCGCCCGCTCATACCCTCGCAACAGCTGCCGCGGATCGTTCCGGCGGTCGTTTGGAGTAAATGCCGGGCGATTGATGATATCCCCGCGATAGCAGGGCAGGGTAATGCCGTTACGGGTCTCGGTATCTTCGGAGCGAGGCTTGGCGTACTGTCCGGCAATACGGGCAATGCGAGTGACCGGCTTCTTGCTGCCTTGGACCAATACCAGGCTCATCTGCAGCAGGATCTTCAGCTTCGCGGAGATCGAATAGCCGTTACAATCGGCGAAACTCTCGGCGCAATCGCCGCCCTGAAGGATGAACCGTTTGCCCGCCTGCGCCTCGGCAAGCTGGGATTTCAACTGCACCACTTCATAGGAAGTTACCAGCGGCGGCAGCGTCGCGAGTTCGCAAAGGACGGCATCCAGTTCATGGGGGTCGTCGTAGGCGGGCTGTTGCAGCGCCGGCTTCGATTGCCACGACTGCGGCGTCCAAATGGGTGAGGAGGATTCAACAGGCGTCAAAAACTCAGGCTATCACGGTTCCACAAAGAGGAGGGATTCACATCCATTCCTACTGTCCTTCATGGTAGTCTCTTATTCGCATGAAACCGATTCCTGTGAATGAACAGCGGCCCTTGATCGATCGCCTCACCCGTGCCTGCGGCGGATCCTATACGCCGGAGCAGCGTCGTAAATTCTTCATTTCCGGTCCACAGTGGGCAGCGGCGTATGAAGGACAAGCGCTGTTTCACGCTCCCACGCGGTCTCCGGTACCGTTTGAAGAAGTGATGCGCCACTACGGAAATATCGGCATTGCCCATTGGTGCACGCACGATACGGATGTGATTCCGGCGGAGTCCCTTTTCACCCCGGAGCAGGATGCCATCGTGGAACGCATCCAGCACTCGCTTAAAGAGAACGGACTGAAGTGCTCGATGGTGACGACGGAGACGTTCTTTCATCCTGTGTTTGCGGCCGGACCCGCCGCGGAATCCGGGGACGTGCGCGCGTATGCCGCCAGCCGCCTGGTGAACACGGTGAACATCGGCCATCAGTTGGGCGCGTCATTCGCTGTTTATTGGCCAGGGTCGCTCGGCTATCAGATTCAAGGAGCCGTGGAAGAGACGGAAACGCTACGCTGGTACGCGGAAGCTCTCAACGCTGCCTGCTCCGCGGATCAGGAGATCGCCGCGCGCATGGGCCGTCCCACTCTCAAGCACTGCCTGGAGGCCAAGCCCTTCGAGCCGCAGGCCGAGATCCTGTTACCGACTTCCGATGCGATGCTCGCCTTTATCAGTTCCGGTCTCCTCAAGTACCCGGAGATGGTGGGGTTGAATCCGGAGTATCTGCATGAGCTGATGTGGGGCGGCGCGCCGAGGGCGGCGCTGGCCCGAGCCTTGCTGTGCGGCAAGCTGTGGCACTTCGATATTAACGACGGCTACCGGCTGAAGCATGACGTGGATATCGCCGTGGGTCTGGTGAACCCGCTCGACTGGCTTAATGTGCTGGTCCTTTTGCGCAGCCATGGCTACAACGGACCGTTCAATCTCGATTACAAGCCGCCGCGTACCACCAGCAACTACGGCGTCTTCGCGGTCAGCTTCCCGACCGCCGTGGACCGTTTCATCGCCCTGTGGGAGATGGCGGGCGAAGCATTGGAGGATTCCGTGATCCGGCAGGCGGCCGATGCTTTGAAAGCGGGGGGCGCGGCGGCGAACCCGAAAGATGTCCGTTCCATCACGGAAGCGAACAAAGAGCTGTTGACGCTTCATGAGCTGATCGGGCATCGAATTTTTCAGGTTCTGCTGGGGATGCACAAAGGCCGGCACTATCCGGTCTGAATCGTTATGGAAGCAGTGGGACGATCGCTCCTCATTTTCGGATTGATTTTGGCCGGCGCCGGCCTGCTGATGATGTTCGGCGATCGTTTGCCGTTTCGTCTGGGCCATCTGCCGGGCGACCTCGTGTGGAAGCGGAAAAACACGACATTTTACTTTCCGCTGATGACGGGACTGCTGCTCAGCGCCCTGCTGACCGTTCTTTCCTGGCTGTTCTCGCGCCGCTAGCGAAGAATCCCCATCTTCTCGAGCGGCCAGTACACAAAGACAGCCTTGCCGTAAATGTATTGGCGATGGACCGCGCCCCAGGAACGGCTGTCATTCGAAGAGGTGCGATGGTCGCCAAGAACGTAGTAGTGATCCTGCGCCACCCGCGTGAGCGAGATCGATTGCCGGTCGCGGTATTCGTCCGGAACATAGGTCTCGTCCAGGCGCTTCCCGTTGACATACACCACCCCATCGTCAACGGCTACGGAATCGCCGGGCAGGCCGATGACGCGTTTAATATAGGATTTCGATGGATCGGCCGGGTAGTGGAAAACAACCATGTCCCCACGCTGGATGTCGCCCAATCCGAATTTGTACACGAACTTGTTGATAAAAATGCGCTCCTGATCGACCAGAGAAGGCATCATGCTGGTACCCTCAACCTTCACCGGCTGATAGAGAAACAGGATGACGACAATCGCGATGACCACGCTGAGCAGCAGGTCGCGCAACCAGTACAACGTCATTGCCAGGGAGGAACGGGCCGATACCATGGCGGGCCGAACGGGCACAGACGGAGTCGGGACCCCGGCCATCTGCATTCCGGTCTCTTCGTTCATCGTGCGCGTTTCCTCATTCCCTGAACGACCTTATTACATCACGCCGGAGAACTCCGATCAACCGGCCTCAACCCTTGCTGGGTAGTACACTGAATGGACGCGTCGTCGAGCAGGTTGGTTCCCCACCGCGGATATTCCCGCCAACATGCATGAAAAACGTACAATGAAATTAGATGGGGTCTTCGGCGGAAGGTTTTGGCTCGCGTTTCTGGTGTCTGATCGGCGCGACTTTTCTCGGATTTCTTGGAATCGGCGCGGTGCTGCCGGCACTGGCGCCGCACATCCGCCATGATCTCGGGGGATCGGACCGGACCGTCGGCTTCGTGATCGGCTCCTTTTCCTTCATGGCGCTGGCGGGACGGTTAGTATCCGGACCGCTGGCGGATCGCAAAGGCCGCAAGGTTGCGTTCCTGACGGGATTGGCGAGTTGCGCCGTGGCGGGTGGCGCTTACCTGCTGCCGTTCGGCGTGACCAGCGCGTACCTGGGGCGCATATTGCAGGGGTTCGGCGAAGCGTGTCTCTACACAGGGGCGGCAACCTGGGTAGTGGAAACCGCGGGCATTCATCGTAGCGGACAGGCATTAGGTTATTTGAGCAGCGGCATCTGGGGCGGGATTTCCGCCGGCCCGGTAGTGGGGCAATGGCTGGGAACCTTCGAGCGAGCGGCGATGTTGCAGGCAGGCGCTGCCCTCGCGGCGGTGGCCATTCTCGCCTTAGTGACGGAAGAGTACCAGCCCTCGGCACATCAGCCCAGGCGGCGCTGGATTCCCGCTTCCTTGATTGCGCCAGGGATTGCCGTTGGATTCGTCAATGTTCATTACCCCGTAGTCACTGGCTTCCTGATTCTGCATTTGAGCCAGTATGGCAATGGAGGTCCGGCAGCGTTTACAACCTATGCCTTGGTGATCCTGCTCTCGCGGTTTTTCCTGGGAGGTCTCCCCGATCGCATTCATCCCGCCCTGACCTACTATGGGGGCATCGCCGCCATGGCGGTGGGGCTGAGCATCATTGCCTTGGGTCCATCGCCGGGCATGGGCGTGGCGGCCACGGCCATTCTCGGTTTCGGATTTTCCTTTCCATGGTCCTCTGTAGCGTCAACGGTGATGCGAAACACTGCTGCCGCGGAACGCGCCTCCGTCGTCAGTCTGTTGAGCGCGTTCTACGATCTCTTCGTCGGTGTCAGTGCGTTTGCGGCCGGAGTGATTGCCAAGAAGTTCGGGTATTCGGCGGCATTTCTCATGGCGACAGCGGCTTTGGGAGCCGCGGCAATTGCGGGAAGGTTCCTGTTTCCGACGACCGGTGCGGAGACGGCCCTTCTTGAAGAGGCGTGCTACGAGTCTAACGCCCGGTAACGGGACCTAGAAGTCAAGCGAAGAACAGCCCGCTTAGTGCGGCATGCCGGCGCAACTTTCATTCCAACGCATTTCACTCCCCCACAAGTGATGCGGTCATCGTCCGCTTGCGGGTTCGAGCCGGTCAGGCGGAACGGGAAGTCCAAGCCGCGGTCGCCGTCCCGCAGTTCCACCGCTTCGTGGGTGCCGGTGGAGCACCGGATGGGAATGCCGCGTGTTCGTCCCCGGTGACTTACCATAGTAGTTTGTCCAGAATTGACTCACCGTTCCCCAGCAAGCCGCTGAGTTGGCCCCAGATTTATTTAGGCGTCGGAATGACCACGTTGGCATCTCTGATTCTGGAGCTGTCGTTGACGCGCCTGTTTTCAGTGGTCTTCTACTATCATTTCGCGTTTCTAGCCATCTCCATTGCCCTGTTCGGGCTGGGCGTCGGGGGCGTGTTGAGCTATCTCATCGCGGCCCGTTCCGGCAAGGTGTTCTCAAAGCTCGGGACGTTGTCGACGTTGAATGCGCTGGTGGTTCCGGCTTCGCTGGTGTTCCTGCTCACACGGCAGAAAGAGGTGGACGGCTGGACGCTGGCGCTGGTGTACTTCACCTCGGCACTTCCGTTCGTGATTGCCGGAGCCGTCGTAGCGATGGTGATTGCCGAGACGATTGAACGCGTGGATCGGGTGTACTTCTTCGATCTCATGGGAGCCGCCGGTGGATGCCTGGTGCTGGTGCCATTTCTCGATTTTCTCGGTGGTCCCAATACCGTGATTGCCTCCGGTGTGCTTTTCGCGGCGGCGGGCGCGATCTGGTTCCATGTGGAAGGCCGCATTCAGGGGCGTGCGGCGGCGGTGCTGATCGGATTGGGCTTAACTTCGCTGGTGATTCTTAACTTCCGCAAGCCCGTTGTGGAGGTGAAGTTCGCCAAAGGCAAGGAACTGCCGGCGGAGAAGTTCACCAAGTGGAACAGCTTCTCGCGAATCGGATTATTGAAGGCGGACAATTCGGTTGTGATCGATGCCGATGCGGCCACCGGCATTCCGCCCTTCGACTTTAACCATCTCTCCGGAGAGGATCGCCATACACTGTTGCAACAGGGCCCGGCCCTTCCTTACCGTCTGAAAAAAGGCGCCAAAACACTGATCATCGGGGCCGGCGGCGGTTATGATGTGGCGCGCGCGTTGGCATCCGGCAGCACGGACATCACGGCGGTGGAAATCAATCCGATCATCGCGCATACGATCATGCGCGACAAATTTCCCGAGCTGAGCCACCATCTCTACTTCCGTCCGGAGATCCGGCTGGTGGTGGAGGATGGGCGCAGTTTTGTGCGGCGCAGCAATGAAAAATACCAGGTGCTGCAGGCGACTCTGGTGGACACATGGGCGTCCACGGCGGCGGGCGCATTCGCGCTGACGGAGAACAATCTCTACACCACCGACGCGTTCTACGACTACCTCACCCATCTCACCGATGACGGCATGCTTGCGTTCACCCGCTGGGGATTCGAGCCGCCTCGCGAATCCTTGCGGCTGCTGGCGCTGGCGCGTGAGGCGCTGCTTCGTGTGGGCGAGAAGGAGCCCTGGAGGCATGTGATTGTCGCCCGGGAGAACACGCAACTTCTCGATAAATGGGGCGCTACGGATACCGTTATTATTACGCGCAAGCCCATTGAGGGGTCTGCGATCCCAGGCATTATCGCGCAGGTTGGTTCTGCCGGATTAACCCCGCTCTATTGGCCGGGCACCCCGTTTCCCAGCGTATTTCTGCAATATATGGCAGCGCCGGATCCGGCCGCCTTTGCCCGTGAATACCGGTACGACATTTCGCCCGTCAGCGATAACCGGCCGTTCTTTTTTTACACCGTGCAGCCCGGCGACCTGCTGGCTTTTCTGGGGGAATCCTACAAATTTTCCGCCGATTACAAAATCAACCGGGCCGTGCCGCTGCTTTTCGGACTGGTGGGTGTGAGCCTGCTTGCCACCTTGATTACCTTGGCGCTGCCGCCACTGGTGCTTGGCACGCGCTTGCCCCCGGAAAAAGGCTTGAGACGCTACCTGCTCTACTTTGTGGCTATCGGTACGGGATATATCCTGATTCAGGTGGCATTGATCCAGAAGTTTGTTCTGTTTCTGGGCCACCCCACGTACGCGCTCACGGTCATCATCTTCTCCATGTTGATTTCAAGCGGATTGGGGAGTTTTTATAGCAGGCGGACGCTGACGGATTCCAAGAAACGCTGGATGCGGTCATTGGCGTTGGTGGCGGTGTTGGTGCTGGTGCTGGCATTCTGCGTCGGGCCGATCACGTCGTTAGGAGTTGGATTGCCGTTGGCGGTGAAGATCCCGATTGCCATGGTGCTGATTGCACCGGTAGGCTTTGTGATGGGAATGCCCTTCCCGACCGGCTTGACCTATCTGGAGCGGCGCCACCATTCGTCGGTTCGATGGGCATGGTCCTTGAACGCGGCATCAAGCGTATTAGGGTCGGCGTTCTCGATGCTCTTTGCGCTGTATCTGGGACTGCAACAGACTTTGATTCTAGGCGGCCTGATGTATCTCGTGGCGCTTTGGATTGTGAAGATGGAGAGGCTGGAAGCGGCTGGTTAAAGTTTCGTCCAGACGCGATGCAAATCGAGCTCAAAGCCCTCTACCACGCTCGTCTTGAATGGAAGGCGCAAAAGCCGATCGAATCTGAGCGAAGTTCAATTTCTTTCGCCCGTCTTGCACGGACAGTGATTGCGCCTTGGAACGAAAGATCGAGGAGCCGTCAGGCGAGTTCGTTGGGAAGACGATACCCTGTGCTCGAATCGGCGGCCTATCCGCGCCCGTCGAGATCACATCATTTACGACCCGTTGCATGAAAGCGCCTGTCTTTTAACTAGAGTTCAGCCCAGATATCGGTCAGGTCTAATTGGAATCCTTGAACTGGCCCTTCCCCGCGCAGCCTACTTAACTTCGCAACCACTTCAGGTGGACTGCCCGGACGGTACACGTGTACCTTGCGGGTAGAGGGATCGATCAACCATCCGAGCAACACTCCATTGTCCATCCATTCCCCCATCTTGGCTTGCAGACGGGACAGGCTGTCGGAAGCGGAGCGAAGTTCGATGATGAATTCGGGCGTGAGCGACAGGAAGCTGGACTCCTTTTCGTTTTTGGAAAAGGCTTGTAGGCGAGAGCGAAGAACCCACGACGCGTCGGGGGAACGCAACGCTCTACTTGGAAGGCGGAAAGCAGTGCTGGAATCAAACGTCAGGCCCCGCCCGTCCGCTTTTGACCAGTTGCCCAACTGGCGGGAGATTTCATTGTTCCGGTAGCCCGCCGAAAGTGCGGTAGGGGGCATAATTTCGATCGCGCCTCCAGAGGTTTGCTCGATTCGCAAGTCAGGATTCGCGAGACAGAATTCATAAAACGCTTTCTCGCTTAGCCCGTGGTCCGGATCGATCCGAATCGGAGAGCTGGTATGTACGTCATTCACCACCAACTGCATGCCGCACCTCTGTCTTGAGGATACAATGCCCGGCAGTCTTATGCTGAAGGCACTGCGTTTCCAGATTCCGGACGCCTGCCTCCAACACCGGGGCCGCATGGCGGCCCCAAAACTGGTTCAGAAGGCAGCGACCTGGAAATGGAAGAGACGCCCGAAGGCGTGACGCTCAAACCAGCGGAGCGTCGAGCCTCCCTTGTGCGCAAGGGAAGCTTTCTGGTCCACACCGGCAAACTGCCCCCCGGCTACGATCTCCTCAAAGCCATTGACCAGGACCGCGAGGACCGCGACCGGAAAATCTGGGGTCAAGAACTGGTATTTTGATACCTCGGTTCTGGTTGCCGCCGCCGTTGCCGAGCACCCCCACAGCGGTCCAGCTTTGAACATCCTCGAAGACGAATTAGTCAAAAGCATGGTGGCTTTATCAGCGCCCATAGCCTGACGGAATTCTACTCGGTCCTGACCCGCACCCCTTTCAAGCCGTCCATCTACCCCGGCGAAGTGATGCAGATTATCGAAGCCATAACCCTCCCACACCTCGAACTGGTGACACTCGACGGAACTGCCTGCGAAGCCATCGTCCGCAATTGTGCCGCCCACGGCTGGGCTGGGGGCCGCGTCCATGACGCCCTCCATCTGCATTGCGCCCAGGCCGTGAATTGTGACCGGATCTACACCTTCAACGCGAAACATTTTCGCGCCCTTGCCCCCAACGAGCTTCAAGATAAAATCACCACTCCGTAGCTGTACACGGATGTTTTTGTCGGGAGTCTCGAAAAAGGGAGGTTTTTTGAGACTGCGCTAAACATTACGCACCTTCGGCGGGTTATGGGCCCCATGCCGTCTACTAGGTTTTTGCCTTAACCAAGATCTCCGACGGCCCATTTCGGACTGCGACTTCCGCCCGGCTGCTAAAACAATTTAGGCGGACTACAATATCGAACGGGTGCAATATGAGTTCCGATCAAGGATGGTTCGAAAGCGATGAGGACTATCAGAGGCGCGTCGCGCAGGAAGCAAAGTGAGCTTTCGGTAAGGATGCTTGGTTTTCCAGTTTGCAACTTCTAAGCTTGGGGGCATGACACGCGAACCACAGGGAGATAAATTGGCTCGGCGACCGTTGGGAACGAGGCTACGCGGCCAGCCCAACAGGTGGTAGCGCAGGTCGGCGAAGAGGAAGCGATGAGCGGCGATCCAGCCAGTGAATTGGAGCATTCTGCACGCCACGGTGGACGAAGTTCGGCGCTGATACGGGCTTGGTCAACGCCGCCAGCGCGGCACACAAGCCTTCCGTCTGCTGGCTGAAGCGGAGCATCCAGAACTGTCCGCGCTGGTAGGGCATGGAAGTGTTTGCGGCTTTGCCGGCGGAAGCCAGCGTTTCACCCTGGAACAGGCGGGTGACGGGAAAGACAGCGATGACGGCGATGCTGGCTCGCAGAAAGGGCAAGGCGAATTCGGGCAAAAGCGACACCGTGCGCTTGCAGGCTTGGCATAGGTAACGTCGTACACGGATGGTGCCATCGAAGTGTGAGCCGATGAGCGTGCGGATGTAGAAGCCGTGTGCAGTGAGCGGAGGTTTGGCCTGGCACTGCGGGCAGTGGCTGGGCGGGTAACGATCCGGGTCGGAAAACTGTTCGGTATACTGCTGTTCGGTATACTGCTGGACGGAGCCAGCGAATGGGTGTAGGATCTCCATCGGGACCTGCCTTTGGGAGTGTCAATTCCGAAGGTTCGTTCTGTAGCGGGAGAGCTCTTTCGGCTGAATCACCTTTGGGAGTTCTCTCGCTCACCTCGACATCCTATACGCTGAAACCGTCCTCAGGGAATGGGATAGGAACATCGTTCACTTTCAACTCCGGCTCCAGCGCACAATCCGGCCCGTCCGGGAGGGAACTAATTTGATAAAATCAGCACCCTACAAAGGAGAAAATCTCCACCCGTTACAGCTTAGAAACCCTGCAGCGTCGCCCAACCTCGGAGCAACGGCGTGGACCAGGTGCGCGGGAATGATGAAGCGGCGCTTTGAAAACATCATCACCTAGCTCCGGCATCGCATTACCAACGCCGGTAGCGAGTCGATCCACGCGAAGATTCAATGGGTCAAGTACACGGCTCGCGGCATCCGTAATAAGCAGAACTTCCTCCACGCGATCTACTTCCATTGCGGAGGGCTGGATCTCGCCGGGCGCTTCCGGGGGCCCTGGCTGTCCATTCCCCGCGACCCTTTGCCGGCCGCATATGGCGCGGCGGCGGCAAGCAAACAGGCCGAAGAAAGGAGGGGAAGATACATGCTTAAAATATTTTGGAATGAGCAGCTTATGGGTTATTCCGGACCCTGAGAAAGCAGAGCCTCCCGGGATGGAAAGGTGAAAGAAAACAGCTCCAACGGAGGCGGTTGAGCGTACAATCGAAGCTGGCCGGAATGGCCGACTGAAATTCCGGGATAAGAATCCCAGAGGGGGGCATTACCCAATGCGTCTCGTTCGAACCATCGTAGTCTTTTTTTGCCTGGCTCTCCTACCAGTAGCAGCTCAGGAAAACCGAGCGTCGATCTCAGGCCAGGTTACAGATTCGAGCGGCGGCGCCGTACCGGGCGCTACCGTGGTAATCCGAAGTCTGGAGCGCAATATCTCGACCTCCACGACGACTAACGACTCCGGGCGCTATCAGGTCGCATTTCTTTTGCCGGGTGGCTACGTAATCTCTGTCGAGGCATCCGGGTTCAGGAGGTATGTGCGGGAAGATGTCCGGTTGGCGTCGGCGGAGAAACTCGGGCTGGATGTCAGCCTCGAGCTCGGCGCGTTGGCCGAGACCATTACGGTGACGGGAAGTGTAGGTCTACTCGAGACCGAATCGGCGTCTCGCGGCCAGTTGGTGACCAGCCGCGAACTGCACGAGCTGCCGAACCTGGGACGCAACGTTTTCCAGATGGTCTGGGCGATGGCGGGAGTAACGCGCACGGGCAATAGCTGGGGATCGATGAGCCCCCAGGGGGTGGCGAATGCTACGGGATTTTCGCTCAACGGCAGCAGGGCTGGCGAAAACGAAGTGCTGCTCGATGGGGTTAGTGATGTGCATGGCGGCCGTCAGGTCAAGAACGTGCCGTCGCTGGAAACCGTACAGGAGTTCAAGGTGATTACGAATCCTTATGACGCCCAGTACGGGCGCACGGGCGGCGGCGTACTTACCTTCACCACGAAATCAGGCACGAACGAGTTCCATGGAGTGATGTGGGAGTTTGTAGCAAACAACAAGTTCAACGCAAATAGTTTCGCCAATAACCGCGTCGGCAACCCGCGGCCCCAGGCGAACACCAACCTTTTCGGATTTGAAGTGGACGGCCCGGTTTACCTGCCGAAAATTGTGAACGGCAGGAACAAGCTGTTCTTCATGTTTTCCTACGAGGGCTGGCGATCGCGCGGCGTGGATTTGCAGAACTTCACGCTGCCGGTGAACGCTCAGCGCGCCGGTGATTTTTCGGGTCTCTACGCCGCCAACGGGCAACTCGTTACCCTTTACGATCCGCTGACGACCCGTCCCAACGATCGAGGCGGTTTTGTGCGCGATGCCTTTCCGGGAAATCGCCTTCCGGCCAACCGCATCAGCCCCGTCGCGTCGAAAGCCGCGAGTTTTTATCCACAGCCGATCTATGCGGGTGAAGGTCCGGGACAGGTAAACAACTATGTCCGGCCGACGCCGAATATTTTCGGAATCAACCAGGTTGCCTCGCGCATCGACTACCAGCTGAATTCCAAGAACCATTTTCACTTCCGGTATTCGAATACACCATTTGAAGAGATTCGAGCGCTCGGGTGGGGCGATAACGTGGCCGAACCGAGCGGCAACGCGCCCCTGACAAGGAACGGC
>DATLCW010000281.1:0-5890 GCA_035526195.1 Bryobacteraceae bacterium | reverse complement strand
GCCCCAATGCATCGGAATCACTTTGGCGGCGCCGATCATCCGGCACGCCATGGCAGCCTCCCGCGGGCTCATGGTGTACAGATCGCCGATGGGAAGAAACGCCAGTTCCGGGCGATAGAGCTCCGCGATCAGTTTCATGTCGCCGAACACAGTCGTGTCCCCGGCGAAATAGGCCGTGCGCCCGTCCGGCAGTCCGATCACGTATCCAGCCGCTTCGCCGCCATAGAGCAACTTCCCATCATCCAGGATCGAAGAAGAGTGCAAGGCATGCGTCATGGTGGCCGAGAACGATCCTACCCTGGTGGTTCCGCCTTTGTTCATACCCGTCGTGTGCTTCACGCCTTTTCCTTCGAGCCAAGTGGCGATTTCGTAGATCCCGACGACGGCCGGCTCAAACTTCGCCGCCAGCGGCATCACCGAGGCGATATGGTCAAAATGACCGTGGGTGATTAGAATTCCGTCTACGCGATCGATGGGAAAGTGACTGGGAAATTTGGGGTTATCGAGCCACGGGTCGACCAGCAAGGTCTCGCCGGACTCCAGTTTCAAGTGAAAGCTGCCATGTCCAAGCCAGGTAATCTCTAACATGAATCTCCTTTTCTTGCGATGATACAGGAGTAGACTGCACGTTTAACCGGGCTGGATCGTCAGCGGTAACAGAACTATGCCGGCCGCAGTCACTGTATCCAGTATGAACACGCCGCCCGAAGATGCCAAAGCTGTGGTTGGCGAGAACGCCAATGCACAGGACCAGTTCATCCGGGAGAACATGCGGCGGGTCTATCTGCTGATCTATCGAATCGTTGGGAACGTGCCCGATTCTCAAGACCTTACGCAGGAAGTCTTCATCAAAGTGCTGCAGCGTCAGGAGCAGCTGCGGGATCACGGCAAAGCCGCTCATTGGCTCTCCCGTATCGCCACCAACACCGCCATCGATTTCCTGCGGCGGCATAACCGCGTAAGCTTTACGGACCTGGATGACGCTCCTCCGGTGGTGTCTCCGGCGGCGGAGAATCCGGAGCACATGGTTCTGCGCGCGGAGCGGCAGACGCGGCTGGAGGCGGGGCTGGGCGTCCTCACCGAGCGCGAGCGTATCGCCTTATTGCTCAGGGACGTCGAAGATCTGCCCGCCGAGGAAGTGGCACGGCAAATGAACTGTTCGAAAGCCACCGTACGCAGCCATATCGCCAACGCCCGCACCAAGTTCAAGAAATTTCTGGAAAGGAGGACTTCCTGATGCATCCCTCGGAGACAGATCTCGCGCTGTACACCGGAGGCGATCTCGGGCGGTGGGCGCAATGGCGTGTGAAGTCGCACGTTGGGCGTTGCGCGGAATGCCTCCGTCGCGTGGAGCAATACCGGTCCGCGAACGCGTACCTGCTGGCGGAAGCCGATCGCCTCCCGCATGGGCTGGACTGGGAACGAACAGCGGCGGAGATGACCGCCAATATTCACCTGGGCTTGGAAGCCGGCCTCTGCGTAACTCCCGCGCGTCCGGTGACGGCGCAGTTAACCGGTTGGCGTCCGGCGCTGGTGCTTGCCTCCGCGCTGCTCATCGTAATGGTGGCGTGGGTGGCGCATGTAAATACTCCGATCCTTTCGCCGGCGGCCGCGCAATTGCCTGAGATTATTCCGCAGGGAGTGCTGCTCGAGTCGACGGCGGCGGGAATCGAATTGAACGATCATGGCCGTGTTTTGACTCTGAAGCATCCCAAGGACCGCGAAGTGACTTTCAGCGTGACCCTCGATACGGTACGCGCGCGTTATGTGGATTCGGAATCCGGCCAGGTCACGATTAATAACGTGTATGTCCAATAAGCTTTTATTCCTCGTCTTGCCGGCCGTGCTTGCGGCGCAAGCTCCAAACCACCTGAGCTCGCGCAACACCATGCACATTACGATGCCGGATGACTCGCCGTTAGCCGTGCAGCAGGCGGGGTGGGGAGAATCCACCGCCACCATGCGCGGCAGCGCACTTAAGCTGGATCTGCGTACGTCGCTGACATTGCTCAATACGTCCAGCCGGCGCATTCGCGGCGTTACGCTGCTGGTGCTCGCGGAAGAGGTTGCCCCCGGCGGGAAAGCGTCGGTTTCCGTGCCCAGCCTGGATGTCGGCCCCGGAGAGGCCTTCCCGATTCGTCTGGACCTGGGACTGCTGCGTCCGAATGGGAACAACGACGGACCGCTGGTGGAGATCAGCCTGGACGGCGTCCTCTACGAAGATCTCAGCTTCTACGGGCCCAATCGTTTGAATTCCCGCCGGACGATGACCATGTGGGAAATGGAAGCGCGGCGCGACCGCAAATACCTGAAGCATCTTTACGAATCCGCTGGCGTCGACGCTCTGAGAAAGCACCTGACGGATTTGCAGTCCAGAATGAGCGAGCGCCCGAAAATGGACGTCCAGGTAGCCCGCGGACGCACCACAACGCAGGAACCGGAACGCTCGGTTCGATTCGCTTTCCTCAGAATGCCGGGCGAGCCCGTCCGGCCCATGGAAGGATCGGCCCGGGTGACGCGCTCGGAAGCCACTTCGCCCCAAATGGAAGTCGAGAACACAAGTAATCGGGCGATTCGCCATCTGGAAATTGGATGGATCCTGACGGACCGGCAGGGCGATGAGTTTTATGCCGGAGCGCTTCCCGCGGACGTGAATCTGCAGCCGGGACATCGCGCGAAAATCCAACAGGACGCCACGTTAAAGGTGTCGCAGCGCAACGGGCAAGTGAATCCGATCGCGTCTATGACGGGCTTTGTCAATCACGTGGAATTCGCCGACGGGTCAATCTGGATCCCCCAGCGCAACGCCCTCGACGAGCCGCGCTTGAAACGCGTGTTAAATCCCTCGCCGGAAGAGCACCGCTTGAGCGAACTCTACCGTCGCAAAGGTCTCAGCACGGTGATCGAAGAGTTGCGGAAATTCTAAGAACCACGGTAGCCAACAGGTCCTTTTCGGGTCTACCGGACTTTGGGTAACACTATCCAGCCTTTAAGGGATTCTTCCGGCGGCCGGCTTCCTCCAAACTGGACCCAGGAGAAGATACCCATGGCTGATTTCCACCAGTCCGGAGTTGTTACCACCCTGCACCGTTTGCGTCCGGGCGGCCTTGGCCGTCTCGAACGCGAATTGGAAGAATACTCCCGGACCCTTCCGATTGGTCTTGTGCTTCCGGCCCTTTATTCGGAATTCAAGACTCCTGCCATGCGCGGGATTGTGGAAGAACTGGCCAGCGTTCACTATTTGCATGAGATTGTCGTGAGCCTGGACCGGGCGAACTTTGCAGAGTATCTGCATGCGTGCAGTTTCTTTCGGGATTTACCGGTTCCGGTGACGGTAATGTGGAATGACGGGCAGCGAATGCTGGATCTGTTCGCTTCGCTCGATGATCATGGCCTGTCCGCGGGACCGCGGGGCAAGGGGCGATCCTGCTGGATGGCATACGGCTACCTGCTGGCGCGTGGCCAATGCGGTATGGTTGCCATTCACGATTGCGATATCCTCAACTACAGCAGGGAGTTGCTGGCGCGCCTTTGCTACCCGGTGGCCAATCAAAGTCTGGGTATCGATTTTTGCAAAGGCTACTACGCACGCACCGGAGCCAAAATGTACGGCCGCGTAACCCGCCTTTTTATGACGCCGCTTATCCGGGCCATGGAGACGATGGCCCCCGGAGTTCCCTTCCTTCCGTTTCTCGATAGCTTCCGCTATCCGTTGGCCGGCGAGTTTGCCATGAAAATCGACCTGGCAAGGGTAAACCGCGTTCCAGGCGATTGGGGGCTGGAGGTCGGCGTGCTAGCGGAAGTGTATCGCAATTCCTCGCCGGCTCGTACCTGTCAGGTCGATCTTGCCGATAACTACGAACACAAGCACCAAGATCTTTGCGCGGACGATCCGAAGTGCGGCCTGAGAAAAATGGCGTGCGATATCGCCAAGTCTCTGTTCCGCACCCTGGCCGCCGAGGGCGTCGTGTTTAGCAGCGTCCAGTTCCAGGCTTTGCAGGCTCGCTACACACGCCTGGCAGAAGACATGATCAACAGCTACCGCGCCGATGCCATGTTGAATGGTCTCGAATTCGACCGGAACGCGGAGGAAGAAGCGATCGGCACTTTTGTCAAAAGTCTCGGTCAGGCAGCGGAGGAATTCCGATCCAATCTTCTCGAGCTCCCGGCCATCCCCAACTGGAATCGCGTCAGAGACCGGCTACCCGGCTTCTTTGCACAACTGCTGGATGCGCTATCCCGCGACATGGAGCTGGCATCCATGCCGCTCTACGGCCAGTTGGCGCGCACCAGCCAATCATTTGCCCATGCATGATCGACGCTGAAGCCCATTCTGCGCGAAAATCGGACTTGATCTCCCGGCCTGCGTGGACCTACGGCAGTTGGCCAGTGTTGGCACTCGCCTTCGGCGCGCTCCTTATCCTGATTATCGTCGCGGCATTGATCCTTCAGCGGAAGACCAATTCCCTGCATGAAGAGATGCGGCGAATCCAGAGCGAACAGCAAAGACGCGAAAAACCGCTGAATCAGTTGCGCTCAGAAACCTACAACATGGCTATTCTGGTGCGCGACTATCTACTGGATACATCGCGCCTCGCCGCCGATCAGCAACGCCGGCAGCTGCTCAATCTGCAGGAGTCTACGATTAAACATCTCGACGAGGTGGAACAACAGCTTTCCCCGCAAGACCGGCGAAGTGTGAAGGAACTTCGGCAGGAACTCGAAGAGTATGGCAAATCCCTCTCACAGATTCTCCGCTGGACCCCGTCGGAGAGGGTGTCCTTCAGCGGTCTCTTCCTTCGGCAAAGGGTCATCCCGTTCCGCGAGACGGTTTTTGCGATGGTCCGGCGCATCGAGGAGTTGAACGAATACAATCTGCGCCTGGAACAGGAGGCGATCAGCCGCAGTCAGCGGGAATTCCGTCAATTCCTTGTATATATGCTGGCAGCAACGGTATGTCTCGGGTTTCTGATTGCCGGCGCCAGCATCTGGAGAATGGCCCGGCTGGAAAGCGAGGCCGCGAAGCTCCAGAATCAAACCGAGATCGACCGCCGGGAGTTGCGCGTGCTTTCGCAGAGATTGGTGATGGCGCAAGAGGAAGAACGAAAATCGATTTCCCGGGAATTGCACGATCAGATCGGGCAGATGCTTACGGCGATTCAGATGGAATTCGCCAACCTCGGCACGCTGCGGAATGTGCCCAATGATGAGTTCCAGAAGCATCTTCGGGAAGCAAAAGCCCTGGCCGAAAGTACGCTCTTCGCGGTTCGGCATATGGCCATGGGACTTCGGCCTTCCATGCTCGACGATCTGGGTCTCGGGCCGGCGCTCGAATGGCAGGGCCGCGAGTTCTCGCGACGCAGTGGAATCCCTGTTCAGATGGATCTGGACGGCCAGATCAACGATTTGCCCGAGCGCGTCCGCACCTGTGTTTACCGGGTAGTCCAGGAGGCTCTTACCAACTGCGCCCGGCACGCCGCGCCTTCGACTATCAAAATCACCGTTCGGGGCCAACGGGACGCGCTCTTCCTCACCGTGCAGGATGATGGCAGGGGATTTTCGCCTGGGCATTTGGGAAACAGTGGAGTCGGACTCATTGGCATGGAAGAGCGCGTGAAAGAATTGGGAGGGGAGACGAGTATCGTTTCACAGCCCGGACAAGGTACCCTGTTGCGCATCGAGATTCCTACGGTTGAGGAAGTAGCCACATGACGAGGATACGGATTCTTGTGGCCGACGACCACGGTATTGTCCGTAAAGGCTTACGATTTCTCCTGGAGCGCCACGAAGACATTGAGATCGTAGGCGAGGCGAGCGATGGAAGAGAAGCGGTCCGAATGGCCGAGTTGCTGGAGCCGACTGTCGTGGTCATGGACATCGGAATGCCGCA
>DATLCW010000255.1:0-9255 GCA_035526195.1 Bryobacteraceae bacterium | reverse complement strand
CCCGTTGCCGTGCCATGGCGGTTTTTTCAGCACCATCACCCGGTTGGAGAACTGGTTCCAGGCGAACACCCCTTCCATGCGCGGATGATAGGTCAGGAACGCGGCCCAATTCTGGAACAGCTTCGGGTCGGGCTTGTCCTTTTCCTTCATGATGAGACGGCCCTTCCACCCGTCTTCGGGCGAGAAGGTCTGTTTGGTTTGGAAGGAGACGACTTCCCCGACGGGTTTGACCTGAAGGGTTTGCTTGGCGGCCGGTTTGGCGACCGCGGGAACTTCTGGTTGCCGCGGCGATGCAGCCGGAGGATGGGCACCGTTTGTCTTCGGGACCGGCACCGGCGCGTCAGGCTCATACGGCTTCGCCTCAGCCCGGATGGCGGCGATTATTTCCTTGGCCGTCCACCCGTCATCGATCGCATCAGCGAAATCCCAGCCTTTAGGAGGCGCGCCCCCGCTGACGAAATCCTGGTAGGTGTACGCCACAGGCTACGTCCGCCGCCACGCTATACGGTTGTGATCCTTACAGTACGGAGTTTCCGCCACCCGTTCCCCGCCGCAGAACATGAAGGGTTTCGTTTCGGTGCAGGGGAATTTACACCCCTGATTTTCCATGAAGGTGACGAGCGGCCATGGCGGCGACCATGGAGCAGGCCGAGCCACCGGCGCCGACGGGTTTTTCTTCACCGCGGGCACGAACCGATAGGCGTTCACGGCTTTCGGAGGACGCGCGAGCTTCCGCTTGTCAGGCCGTTTGACGTTAATGCGATCGATCTTCCCGAGGATGGCATTGCGCGAATAGGCACCCCGGAACTCGACACTGATTTGCGTGCCGGTCATTCCTTCCTTCACCAGCCGTTCGAGCTTAGCGATATCTTCCGGCGGCCATGGCTTACCCATTGACGATCCTCCCTGCGATATCGAATATTTTCTGCGTTCCACCGTGCGGCCGCAGCAGCGCGGCGACCGCCCTCATGCACTCGGATCCCGGCCCGTCGGCATCGCCCAGGAGCAGAACGTCCTTCCCGTAGAGCGGCGACCAATCGACATACGGCACCCCGCCCGCGCCACCAGGCCACGCCACCGCCACGCGCCGCACCTTGGAGGCGAACTTGTCCCGGCATTTTTCGCCCTCAAGCACGAAAACCTGATCCCCGCTTAGGGCATGGAGCCCATAAAGCGGCCGAGGCTTGTCAAATGGCACCCGCGCCCAGCACTCTTCACCCGATGGTAATCTGACAAACCTAACTTGCGGCGTTTCCTTCTTGCCGTCCATATCCCGTCGCATAACTAAACCTAGGAGTTCACCGTCTAACCCGCGATATTCATGGATGAGGCTAGGAGTAAACACACCCCATGCGTTTTTCTTAGGATTGTAGAGACGGGACGATCGTCCGACGGCGAACGGATGCGAGCCCTTATGATCCGCAGGCTGAATAGCGGCATAGGGATCGACCGATTCCATGGGCACCGGATCGCGGTTGTCAGGGTATCCCCGCGAACCACCAAGTATTTCGGCCGCCTGGGGCAGCGTGACGCCCTTAATCTGTTGCACGAAATCGAGCACATCACCCTTCGCATCGCAGCCGAAACACTTGAACCGTTGCGCCCGATCGTCGCCGACGAAAATGTGAAAAGACGGTGTTTTCTCTTGATGGAACGGGCACAGGCCCATCCACTCTTCGCCCTTCTGTTTCAGGCGCACGCCGAATTGCGCGGCGACATCGGAAATCAGAACAGCGTGCCGAATGCCCTCGACATCGAATGCCACGGAAAAGTCCTCGCCCAAAACGTCTAGGTTCTTTTGTTGCGTTTATCACAACACATCTTGGCTGTGGTCGTCAATGAAAAAGTCCGGCAGCGTGAGGGCACTGCCGGACTTAGTAACAGGGAGGCTCGATGGTTGCGTCAGGGCGTTTGCACGTCCGTCGCGCATCTATCCTGAATTACCTTGAACAGGTTGTCAATCGCGCCTTCCTGAAAGGCAAAGAGGGCGACTCCGCCAGCCTCATTGACGGCCGCATTAAATCGCGCCTGCTCCGGCCGAATCTTCCCTTTCTCTCCCTTAACCTCCACCGCCGTAAACACCGCGACCTTCCGGCCAACCATTTCCGGCGTGACCGTCACCGGCGTCCACCCGATCAGATCGCTCGAGCCCGTGCATAACCCGGCATGGAAGGGCCGAGCATCACGCAACGTAATCCGGTCGCCCTGGCGCGATTCGATAATCCCGACCCAGCCCATGCCAACATTTTGTCTAAAAAGTCGTGCCCCAAGCTCAGTTGCTCGGAGCAGACACCTCTTCATAAGTTCGGATTCCGTCACGCCAAAGCCTCTCAAAGAACCAAACGTCAAGATCTTTCGCCCCCTTGCTTGCGTTGCAAGGAAGGCAGACGGCAGCGATATTGCCGACATCATGCGTCCCGCCTCGACACAACGGGATAATATGATCCATAGTTAGCGGCCGTTCCCTAGCGCAGTAGGCACATCGGCCGGCCGCCGCCGCCAATATCTCGCGCCACTCTTCCGCCGTCACTTTCCCAGCGGCGGCCCGGCGGTTGCGGTGCTTTGCCCTGTCGCCTTCGCGAACCTTATCCGGATTGCGCTCCCGCCAGCCCCGCGCATAATCTCGAAAATGTTCCGGATTGCGCTCCCGACACTTTCGCATATTAGCAGCGACCTTCACGGCGTTCAGGCGATTCCACCGGGAGCTCTTGGCGATCTCAGCGCCCCGATTAAGCCCGTACTTGGTCCGCGCTTTGGCGCTTAAACATGCCTTGCATTCCGCCTGGCGGCCATGCCGCCCGAGCCGATTGATAGCGAAACCATCGAGCGGCTTGGTCTCCGAACAGTTCGTGCACCGCCGCATGAGGGTGTGTTCACTCACGTCTCGCCCTTGAAGACGACTATCGCTTTAATGTCGTGCTCGCTCTCGCCCACCAACTCCTTCACCGCCTCTCGAGCGGAATTACGCGAGATAAACCCGTCCATTGCTCCCGTACAAATTACGTTTTCGTCCTCATCTATCGCCCACCAAATAATCCCGAACATATCAAACCCTCCTTGCCATGCGGGCCGTCCATGTGTGTGCGGCCCATTTCTCCGGATATCGATACCCGCGAGATCGTCCCAACGCTATCAGTTCGGGCAGAGACTTTGCGGCGCCCTGTTCCCGCAGCCGCTTTTCCCGAATTAACCGCGGATCGATTTCCGTCAGATCCCCGTCAACTTCCTCGAGCGCCCGGCCCTGCACCGTGTAAACGTGGCCACACTCAGGACAGACCGGCGCAGGCCGGTGCGCCGCGAAGCACTCCGGACAGTTCCGAATCGGGATGACCGGCTCGTCGCCTTTCTTCTTCTTTTTCTTCCGCCCCTTCAGCGACCATTCCCGCTCGTCATCCGGGAGGCCGTGCTGGGCCATGTTCCCGGCATGGTCGAGAATGATCGCCGCCGCCTTCCCAGGGTAAGGCCGAAGCGACCGCCCCACTTGCTGCATATACATGCCCAGCGACTTCGTAGGACGCAGCAGGATAACCGCCTCCATGGCCGGCAGATCGAAGCCCTCAGAAAAGAGGTTCACATTGCACAGCACCTTGACTTGCCCGTCGCGGAACGCCTGCACCGCCAACCGCCGTTCGTCTTTCGGCGTACCGGCATGGAGGCAGATCGCCACGATCCCCGCGTCCCGGAACAGTTCCGCCGTGTGCTCGGCATGAGTAACCGTGACACAGAACACCACCGCGCGCTTCCCGTCGGCATGGCGCCTGTAATGTTTGATCGCATCGCCGATGATTAACTTCTGGTCCATCACATGTTCGAGCTCGTCTACGGCATAGTCGCCGCCGCGCGTATGGACTCCGGCCAGATTCGGTTTCGTCGGAGCGAACCCACGGTATTTCGACAGGAACCCGTTTTCAATGAGCCAAAGAACGGACGGCCCAGGCACGATCGCGGCGAATTGCTGCTCGAGTCCCTTCCCATCCAGCCGCTCCGGCGTAGCCGTCAGCCCGACGTTGAACGCGTCGCCATAGTTGGCGCGCACCTTGGCCCAGGTCGTGGCGGCCGTATGGTGCGCTTCGTCCCAGATGAGAAACCCGCGCGGCCCGATCCGGTCCATGCGGTTAATCAGTGTGCCTATCGAGCAGATGAGGACGGGCTTATAGGGATTGAACGGCCGGCCGGCAGCGCAGAAACCATAGTCGATCCCGACCTTCTCGAAAGTCTCAGCCGTTTGGTCGAGTAATTCCTGACGATGGCAGATGAAAGCGGAGGCGATATTCTTTTCCATGGCCGCCGTGCCGATCATCGAAGCCGCCAGCGCCGTCTTTCCCGCGCCCGTCGGCGCCTGTATCAGGACGGACTTGTGCGTCCGGAGCGCAACACGAGCCCGCGCCAGCATATCGACCTGATAGGGGCGAAGGGTTATCATTCAGCAGGACGGTGTTCTCGACAATACCACTTCCCAGCGAGCGCGGCGTTCTTAGTGTCGATCGCGCGCCCGAGGCTCACCCCTTCCCCGAACGGCGCATACTCCGAGCCGCAGACGCAGCACAGGTGGATGAACGCGAGGCCGCCCGTTTCAAGTTTGATGAAGGTTGGAGCGCGACGACCGGCTACGCCGACCCCCATTGTCTCCGATTGTCCCGCCGGGCGCTGCCCATAATCTTGCGGAATCGCGTCACCCATTAGGCACCAGGTCATCGGCCCGTAGTGTTACGCCGACTTCCCGCGCCACCTTCTGCAGCGCCCTTTGATCCGGTCCCGATATCAATCCGTCAGGATCCGCAAGGCACCGGCTGATCTTCGATCGATGGCGATTCAAGAGCCGCGCCAGTTCGGAATTGGAAACCCCGATTTTCTTGGCGGCCCGCCGCCATGGTGTGTCCGGTTTTTCTCTAGCCACTAACTGTTGCCCCTGTTGGTGCGAATGTCGCAACATCGCATAATACCCGGAAACGGTCAACAACCCGCTTGACACTCTCCGGGCACGAGAATATTGTTGCGAAAATTGCAACACTGTGAGGGCAGTTTGATGGACAATAAAGGGCAGGTGATCGCCGAACTAGGCGTCGGTATTCAGCTTCTGATAGACGGCGCCGCTAAGGCGCACCAGTTTCGAGCCAGCGAAGTGATGCACATTTACGAGAAACTTCTCATGGCCGAGATAGTGACCCGCTGGCCCCCGGACATAGCCAAAAAGGTTCTGGACGCCGTGGTTGCCGACATGCAGGCGCTGTTTACCCCCATGATGGAGAACGTGCAGCATATACGCGCCGAGGCCATGCCGACGGCAGGCAACGCATGACCCCCGGAATTCACCCGAACATTCCGATCGAGGAATACCACGCGGCCCCCGGCATATCGAAGACGGGACTGTGGACCATCTACACCAAGACGCCCGCACACTTCCGGTATGGGATCAGGGCCGAGAGCAACGCAACCGACCTTGGGCAGGCAACCCACCTTGCCGTCCTCGAGCCGGAGAAATTCCAGTCTCAGGTCATCCGCGGCCCAGCCGACCGGCGCGGAAACAAATGGGCCGACGCGCAGGCCAACGCCACCAATTCCAGGCGCCTGCTCCTGACAGCATCGGACTATGACAAGGCGTTAACTATCGGCGAAGCCGTCCGGGCAAACCCGCTGCTCGAAAAAATCCTGGATGGCACCAAGGCCAAGATCGAGCACACCGCAGTATGGGAAGACAAGTTGACCGGAACTCTATGCCGCTGCCGGCCCGACACGATCCGCGAGGACATGAACCTCATGCTGGACGTTAAGACCGCACGCGACGCGAGCCCGCGCGGTTTTCAGAAGGCGATCGCCGAATATGGCTATCACGTTCAGGAGGCGCTTTACACCCAGGGCTGGCAGTATGCCGGTGGGAAGCCGATCGACGCTGTTATTTTTTTGGTTTACGAGACGGAACCGCCGTTCCTCCACGCGCTCTACGAGTTGCCGCCGTCCGCCGTTGCCGAAGGCCATGCCATCGCGCGGCACACGATTGATCTGTATGCGGAATGCCTGAAGACGGGAACGTGGCCGGGTTATTCGCAGGAAGTCACCGAGTTGGCGCTGCCCCGTTGGGCGCACAAGCTGACGCCGGCACCAGAGGGAGAAGATGAGGTTTGAATGACCCAACTCACCGTTGACCAGATGCTAGACCGGATCCAATGGGTCAGCATTTCCGCGCTCGTTGCCATGTTCCTTCTCGTAATAGTTATTGGAGCCGCAGGCGGTCGCAACCACAGCCGACTTATGGAGCAATGCCTTAAAGACGGCCATCAGGAGTATGAATGCGTGGGGATACTCAGAGAATGATCTCTCTCCCCACCCGCACGAACTGGTATTGGGCCGCGGCCTATATGCTTCGCCGGGACCGAGAGCGCATGGCGGATATCGCCGCCCGCGTACTAAAGAATGTCGCCGCCAAGTCGCAGGGCCGACTTCGCGATAGAGCACTAGAAACCCTACAGGAGGTAGAAGATGAACCAGTTAGCTAAACAAAACGCCGCCGAAGCAGTGAACGAAAACCCGGTTTCCGTCCGTCTCAAGCAGATGCACGGCGAGTTTACCAACGCCCTGCCGGCGCACATCAGCGCAGACAAATTCATCCGCACCATCAAGACGGCCGTAAACCTCGAGCCGAAACTCTACAAGGCCGTGCAGACGGACGGCGGAATGCGCTCGTTTCTCGCAGCCTGCACCAAAGCCGCTTCCGATGGCTTGATCCTAGACGGCAAAGAAGCCGTGCTGCTCACGTTCAACACCAAGGTTTCCAAGAATCCGGACCGATGGGAAGAGCGCGTTCAGTATATCCCCATGCGCGACGGGCTTCTGAAACTGGCCCGGAACAGCGGAGAAATATCGACCATCCAGGTTGAACTCGTCTATGAGAAGGACGGGTTTTCATATGACGCCGGCAGCGGGAGCCCGCCCCACCACGAGGCGTCGTGGTTTTCGAATGACCGTGGCGCAGTTGTCGGCGGCTACGCCGTTGGCCGGTTGAAGGACGGTTCTAGCGTTACTGAAATCATGACCGCCCGCCAGATTCTCCGCATCGGCGCGAAGACTAAGAACGCCGACCAGTACGACCCGGCGAAAGGCGCGAGTTGGGAAGAGTGGTGGAGGAAGACCCTTATCCGCCGCATCGCCAAGTATCTCCCCAAGTCATCCGATCGAGAAGGCCAGCGGTTCGCAGACGCGGCCACCAGGATTGACGACCTGTACGACGGCGAAGCGAACGTGGCCGAGGACGCGCCGGCCCTGCCAGCCCCACCCCGCAAGAAGCGCGGCGCCGCAGCATCGGCGATCAAAGACATCACGCCGAAGCCTGACGACGATATCCCGCCGCACGATCCCGAAACGGGCGAACTCGAGGAAGAACTGGACACGGATCCGATCTAGGCGTCCCCCGCCCCGCAAGGAGAGAGAAGCACAATGAGCAAAACAGGATTGGGCCTCATCGAGGGCGCTGTCGTCGCTCTGTTCGTTATCCTCTTGTTTGAGCTTGTGCGCCCATGACCCCCGATGAGACGCCAGCCCTGCTAGAAGGCTGGGTAACGATTAATGAGTACACCTACCTAAAGCGGTTCCACAACACTTTGGCAGAAGCCGAAAGCTACGTTCAAGGGCCACGCGAGCCGCTTAGGATTGTCTACGTCCGTGAGGTAGAGTGCGGATGGTGCGGGCAGGGTTGGCCCCGATACAAAACCGAGGATGGTAGTTATCGCCATTTAGTGCCTGAACCAATGAGTGAGGTTCCTTGCGATGACCGATGAGACGCCAGCCATAACGGCGGAACAGGTGAACGAGGTCGAGCGTGACAGGCGGCGAAGGCTAGAGTCCGTGATGAACTCTCCTCACCAGTTCTGCCCGGAATGTGGTGCACAGATTGAGCGCGGCACCCTCACAAGGAACTCCCAATGACACAGGATGCGATGAAGGCATGTGACGCTATTTCATCGGCAGTTGGCTACTTCATCCCCTATGGCGACAAGGTACAGGAGATTGAAGCATGCCTTGCCACCATCCGCCGCGCCCTCTCCGCTGTCCCTCCGGTGGAGCCCGCGAAGCGCAAGGTTGGAACTATCGCCCATATAGATAGCGGCAAGACTGCACTTACAGCCGCCATCGTTAAAATGTTGTCGGAGCCTTCACAGTCGCCCGCCGCCGTCCCTCCGGGGAGGGAGGAAGCGATGAAGGCATGGAAACGGATTGAGGTCTTTCTGTGGGCGGCGCTAAAGGCTGACGATCCACTGAGGTCTGATATTGCAATGCTTCGTCCCGCCCCCGTCCCTCCGCTGGAGCCCGTGGGGTGGATAAGTCGAGAATCCGCTACACGAAGCGGCGGTGCATGGAGTCGAATTAAGTTCGAGGAAGATGACGTTCCTATCTCTTTCTCCCCTCCCCAACAGGAGAGCGAGGGAGGTCCGCTATGACCGCGCGCAAACCGACGCAAGAGGAGATGCGAGCGACCTTAAACTTAATGCTCAATGGGATGACCCAGGAGGAAGCAATCAAGCTGTTGAACCATGCCTATGTCGCGCTAATGCGACGCGGCTGGCAACTCATGCAGTACGCTCCAAAAGAGGACGGCTCCCGCTTTGACGTAATCGAGTTAGGGAGCGTCCTCGTTCACAAATGCGTCGTGAAGGACGGCACGTGTTGGATACCGGATAACATTGATACTTGGCCGTCCGAGCCAGTTCTATTCCGCGCCCAACAGGAGAGCGATAAGAAGGAACCCAACTTATGACTTCCCCCATCATCACCGCGCCGGGCGAGTACCGGACAAGAGACGGCCGGAAAGTAATTATCCATTGGTGCGATGAGGAGTACGCTTTCGGGTATCTTAAAATAGGAGATGACACTTTTCTAGCGCAAGCCAACTTTTGGAGATCGGACACGGGCCGTCCTAATTCAGGTGCAGGTCAACTTGACATCACCGGCCCTTGGGTCGAGCCCCGAAAGCGGCAGAGCGGGTATCTCCGAAACGGCTTCTATTACGATGAAAGTGAAAAAGACGATATAATTGGAGGCAACCTAATTCCCGTCCGCGAATACGATCCGCAGGCGGAGAAGGAGGCGAAGGGTATTTTGGAGCATGTAATATTTCGGTATGTGCCTGAGCATACTCCGGGCCACTCCTACATCAAGCGCGCCCTCTCCCTCCTCTTCCCCGACGAGGCTGTGTGATGGATAAAAAACATCCTTACCAAGGGGGTGCTCTACCACTGAGCTACCACAGCCTCCGTGCCCTCT
>DATLCW010000240.1:0-22968 GCA_035526195.1 Bryobacteraceae bacterium | reverse complement strand
CGGCGTCAACTGGAGCTTTGACTGGACATCAACCATCGGCCCGCGCACGGTATGGAACCTGCGTTTCGGCCTCACGCGATGGGAAGATTTTTCCGGCAACACGTTCGGCCGCGACTACGATCAGCGCCAGCTCGGTCTGCCTGAGAGCCTTGTATCGCAGCTTCCGCGCCAGCAGTTCCCTCGTTTCGAGATCGGCGGCGGCTACGGGCCGATCGGCTCGAACCGTCCCGGCAACCTCGAAACGGACTACGCCTACAGTCTGCAGCCTAACCTCAACCTGGTTCGCGGCAATCATGTCGTGAAGCTAGGCGCGGAAGGTCGCCGCTTTGACAAGAACCGGCTGTTTCCGGGTCAGTTCCACGGAAATTACAGTTTTTCGAAGGCCTTCTCCCAGTCGAATCCGGTGCAGAGCGATGCCCTCTCGGGAAATGAGTTCGCCTCGTTCCTGTTGGGATACCCGGCCGGCGGCGTCATCGACGACAACATGTTCCCAGCCTACCGGTCCTACTACTACGCGGGCTTCGTCCATGACGATTGGAAGGTTTCGCGGCGGCTCACGCTCAATCTCGGCTTCCGCTACGACTATGAAGGTTCGCTCGCTGAGCGCTATAACCGCATGGTTCGCGGTTTCGCTTTCGACCAGGCAAGTCCGATCGCTTCGCGCGTGCCGGGCCTCAACCTAAGAGGTGGTCTGCTCTTTGCAGGCAGCCAGGGCGAGTCTCGGGAGGCGTTCAACCGCGATTACATGCGGCTGCAGCCGCGGGCCGGATTCGCTTTCAAGGTCAATGACAAGCTTGTGCTCCGCGGAGGGACGGGCTGTTCTTCCTCGGCCAGTATGAAGAGGGTCCGGGGACGGGATTCAGCCGCCAATCGCCTTTGATCGCAACGAACGACGGAGGTCTCACGCCGCGCGTCACGCTCAGCAACCCATTTCCCGAGCCGCTGCTGCGTCCAGTGGGTAACTCCCTCGGCCTCGCCACCGATCTCGGTCTCAGCGTTTCCGCACAGTACATCGACCGCAAGTACCCGTACTCGCACCAGTTCTCGTTCGGGTTTCAGCGGGAGCTCCCCGGCCGGTGGGTGGTCGAGTCCTCGTATTCGGGAAACATGACGCGGAGACTTCCGGTTAACGCGCTGGCCAACGCCATCCCCGGTAATCAACTGGAACGGGCGAGCAGCTATTACACGGAGCGTATCCCGAATCCATTGGCCGGTCTGCTTCCGAACAATCCGGCGAAGAACGGAGCTACCATTCCAAGGCAGGATTTGCTGGTACCGTTCCCGCATTACGGCAACATCGGGCTAACCGGCATTTCGATCGGCCGGCAGGACTACCATGGCTGGCAGAACAGGATTGAAAGACGCTTCTCCCGCGGCTTCACGCTGCAGGCGGCCTATACGGTATCGAAGACAATCGAGGCCGTCTCATTCCTGAATGCGCAGGATTTTAACGTTTCCGATCCGCTATTCTCGAAGCTCGAGAAAAGGCTGCTGGAATGGGACGTCCCTCAAAAACTGGCGGTGCTGGGCACCTGGGATCTGCCTGTGGGCCGCAACAAGCGCTTCGCGGCCGGCATGCCTTCCGTGCTGAACGCAATCGCCGGAGGTTGGCAGCTAAATGGCAATCTCACCATCCAGAGCGGATTCCCTCTTCCATTTCCGAACGCGGCTCCGGTGCAAGCGCGCAGCGCGAAACTTTCTGGCGACGAGCGCACGCGGGAACGATGGTTTGATACCTCTCTTTGGCGTGATCCCGCGACCGGCCGGACGGTTCCCGCGCTTGGACCGTTTTCGCTGCGGACTTTCCCGACGCGGTTCCCTGACGTCCGCTTCGAGCCGCTCAAGAACCTGGACCTCTCGTTGTTCAAAGACTTCGTCATTCGTGAGAAGATGCGCCTGAACCTCCGCATTGAGAACTATAACGTGACCAACCACCCCTGGTTCCCACGGCTCGGCACGGAAAACGTCACGGCAGCGAACTTCGGCAGCCTAAACCTGTCGCAGACGAATTCGGCGAAGCGATTCGTGTTCGGGGCGCGCCTTCTCTGGTGACGTTTGTAGGTTCCGGCGTCTGCTGCAACTACGTCCGGCGTCCGCCGGGAACCGGCCGGACTTCGCCCAGTGCTCCGTGTCCAGACCGTCGATCAACAGAGAGAATACTTTTCTTTGCGCTTTGGTCACCGCTTGCGTGCGCTGAATTGCGATGCGTGGACAGGTCCGGCGATTGTGCAGCAAGCCGCTGCGCACTCAACAAGCCGCTGGTTTGCGATCCGGGGCCCGCGAATGCCGACTCTGATAAAAAGCTTGTCCCATTTGATAGGTCTTCCAGAGGACGTCGGGCGCCCCTCCCGGAAACGTCTCGTCCAGTAAAGTGAGTTCAGAGATCTCGTCCGGTTTCGTCGTCAGCCAATTGGATTGCCGGGCTGCTGAAGCCGGCAACCTGGTATCGCAACCGGCTGCTACGGCGAACGATAGAAACCGGCATGATCCGAGTGCCGATGTGTTATATTGTCCGCACGCCAAGATCCGATTTCCCGTTGATTGAAAGGCCACTGTGATACATCCCTTCAGGGCTGCAATAGCCGTGTTCGTACTTGCGATATGTGTGGGCGCGCAGACGACGTCGACAGAAATTCTCGGACTGGTGACGGATAAGACGGGCGCAGCCGTAGTGGGCGCAACGGTCGCCATTACTCGCGTCGCGACGCAGCAGGTGCAGCGCCGCGAGACGAATTCGGCGGGAGAGTTCTCGTTTCCGCTGGTGGAGATCGGCGAGTACATCGTGCGTGTGGAACACCAGGGCTTCCGGGTGCGAACCGTCTCGGGGTTGAAAATCGAAACCCAACAGAAAGCGCGAGTCGATTTCGTGCTGGAAGTGGGTTCCGTGACGGAGACGGTCGAAGTCAAAGCTTCCGCGGTGACATTGACCACGGAGAGCGCGGCCATCGGACAGGTTGTGGACAACAAGCGCGTCACCGACCTTCCTCTCAACGGGCGAAACATGATCCAACTGGCGGTGATGACTCCCGGGGTCCAATATGGATCGCGGAGCGGCGGCGCGGACGGGCAGAGCGGGTTTCCCATCCCAGGGTCCGGAATGTCGGTGATCGCCAACGGGCAGCGCGAAGTACATCAGAGCATCACCCTGGACGGGGTGGAGTCGATCACGCCACTTTACAATATTTCGAGCTTCACCCCGTCGATCGACGCCATCGAAGAGTTCAAGGTTCAGACCGGATCCTACTCGGCCGAGTTCGGAAACAGCTCGGGAGCACGGGTAGAGGTATCGCTGAAGTCGGGCACGAACCAGCTCCACGGCACCGTGTACGAGTTCCTGCGGAATGACGCGCTCGATGCCGAAAACTATTTTCTGAATTTTGAACGTCCGGCGACTGTGGCCCGGTTGAAGAAAGACAGGCTGAGGCGGAACCAATACGGGACCTTCCTCGGCGGACCGCTGATCAAGAACCGGACCTTCTGGTCATTCAATTTTGAGAAACGCAGCGAGATTCAAGAGGGCGTTGCCACGGCGTTCTGGCCGAATCAGGATTTCCGGAAAGGGGATTTCTCGGCGCTGCTCACGCCGGCGAACAACCCGGCGACGGGACGTCCGTTTCGAAACCCGATCGCCATCTACGATCCCCTGACAGGGACGCCGTTTCCCGGCAATATCGTGCCCCAGGCGCGGTTACATCCCGGCGCGCAGAACGTGATCAACAAGTATCTCCCGCTGCCGGATTTTCAGCAGGCGGACATTCTGGACTTTACGGCGCGGCGGGCAGTGCCGCAGGTGATCGGGTCGAGGCAATACTTCGGGCGCCTCGACCACAACTTCAGCGGGCGGGACAAGGTGTTCGGCCGATTCGCTGTGAACTCGGACGAGTGGGACGCGAATGTGATCAATCCGAACTTCCCCGAGTATCGCGTCTCCACGGCGTACAATGTGGCGACGCAATGGATCCACACTTTTAATGCGACGTTGATGAACGAGCTGCGGTTCGGGATCAACAACTGGGGGGATAACTTTATTAATCCGCGGACGAACACGGACTTCGATCTGGATACGCTGGGCATCGGAAAATTCCGGGTGGCGGGCGATGGTAACAGGAAATTCACGCCGTTGGAAACGGGGATTCCTTCGATGGGCTTTACGATCGGGGATCCCAACGGCCGCACGGACGATACGTATAGCTATCAGTTAGCGGAGAATCTTTCCTGGGTTCACGGCAAGCATACATTGAAGACCGGCTTTTCCTATGTCTACGCGGCGATGGACCGGCTGGCGGCCAACCTGACGCGCGGAACGCTTAGTTTTTCGGCAAATGAAACCGGGTACGATTTTGCCTCGTTCCTGACGGGGTATCCAAACCGAAGCCAGACGGGCGAAGGTTACCCGGCGGTGAATATGCGTTCCACTCGGGTCGGAGCTTACGTGACCGACGACTGGAAGGCTAGTGCGCGGCTGACCGTCAATTGGGGTGTCCGCTACGACTTTTTGGGAAATCCTTACGATCTGCTGGGGCAAGTGCGGACAATCGACCTGGCGAATACTTACACGACGCCATCGGGACAGAAGATCCCGACGCTGCAGCCGATCCCGCGCAGCGATGCGGCGAAGGGCAAGCTGTGGCGTCAATCCTGGGGCTTCCTTCAACCGCGGCTGGGCATCGCCTACCGGCCGACGGCAAAGTGGGTGGTGCGCATGGGGGCGGGGCAATATAGCAGCCCGCAGCACTTCGTGCAGATCAGCACGGCGAACCTGCATCCGCCGCTGTCGGGTAACCAGCAATTCGATTCCGTAACCGATGCGGCGGGGACTGTGCCGGTCGTTTATAGCGGGCAGACCTACAATTCCCAGTTACGGCGTTTCCGTCCCGGGGCACCTGTGTTGACGTTGGATAACCCCTTTGCAGGTTCGACGCAAGCGCGGGCAGTGGGCGTGCGGATGTTCCAAAACGATAGGAAAGACCGTGACGTCTGGCAATGGAGTTTCGATATCCAGCGCGAACTGCCGGGGGCGATTGTTCTTACCGTAGGCTACGTGGGAAGCAAGACCACGCACTCGGCCAACGGGTGGGAAAGTTTCAATGCAGCGGCTCCGTCGCCGGACACCAACTTCGCACCGCGCCGGCCTTACACACAGTTTTACGACCCCGCCACGCCGGAATTGGGGATCCAGACGCTGGGACGAATCGCGCCGTTTGATGCATCGGCCAACCAGCACTATCACGGATTGCAGACGCGGCTTGAAAAGAGATACGCGAAAGGATTCGCCGTAGGGCTCTCCTACACGTATAGCAAGGCAAATGGGGATGGAGAGGATGGCGGTAACGAAAGTCCGGGCTGGCAGGCGCGGGACCGGGCGAGTTCGCGCGGCCGTTCGGCGTTCGACATTACGCACAACGCGGTAATCAATTTCCTGTATGAACTGCCGTTCGGCAAGAACAGGAAAGGCATTTCCGGGGTGCTGCTCAAGGGATGGCAGACAAACGGAATCGTGTCCTTGCGATCGGGATTCCCATTCTCCGTGACGGTGCCGGCCGCCGATCTGAATACGGGGAATGACGGTTCGCCGGTGCGTCCCGACCGTCTAGCCGATGGACGGCTGGAAAATCCGTCGCGGCGGTTGTGGTTTGATCCCACGGCGTTTCAACGGGTGACCTGCAATATTCCGAGCCGTCAAGACCTGTGCCACTACGGCAATGCCGGACGGAATATTCTGGTGTCTCCGGGCCAACGGACGCTGGACGCGTCCGGCTTCAAGAACTTCAGCCTCACCGAGCGTTTCAAACTGCAATTCCGGGCGGAGTTGTTCAACGCACTGAACACGCCGTACTTCGGGGCGCCGGGCAACCTCAGTTTCGTCAGCCCCACCTCGGTGGTCCCGGATGGACCACGCATGGGCGAGATCCGAAGTCTGCGCTCGGCGATGCGCATCATCCAGTTCGGGTTGAAGCTCTATTACTGATCGCCCGAGTCAGCGCAAGGCAAAGACAAAGAGCGCGGAATCGGCAGCGACGGCGATATACTGCTTGCCATCCACGGCAAAACTCATCGGCGATGATTTGATTTCACCGCCTGTCTGCATATGCCAAAGGTAGGCGCCATTGGCGGCGTCGATCGCGGTAAGATGGCCATCCCTGCCAGCGGCGAACACGATTCCGCCCGCGGTGGCGAGCACTCCGGTGGCGGACGAACCAATATGCAGTGGATAGTCCCACTTCCTGGCTCCGGTGAAGGGATCGATGGCTCGCACAAAACCCGGATTGCCCACTTCGTTATCTTCCTGCTGGCCGGTGCCGGTGTAGGGCAGACCGGGCACAGGCTCCTTGGTGACGCTCGTGTAGATTGCGCATGCCTCGCGCGTGTGGACATAGAACAGCTTCGTGAGAGGACTGTAGGATGGCGATCCCCAATTTGCCGCTCCGCCGGCATCGGGGCAGATATAGACTCCTTCGGGAGTGGGATCGGTGTTCGGCTTCACGATGGGATGCCCGCTGGAATCGAGCCCATCGGCCCAATTCTGCTTCGCGAACTGATTGCCTAAGAGGAACTCGCCGGTGGTCCGGTCGAGCACATAATAGAATGCGTTGCGATTGGCCTGGATCAACAGCTTCCGCTGTTTCCCCTTGACTACCCCGTCAATCAACACCGGGGTCTCATTGGCATCCCAATCGTGGGTGTCATGCGGAGTGAACTGAAAGTGCCACTTCAGCTTGCCGGTCTTGGGATTGATGGCGAGCACGCTGCATGTATAAAGGTTGTCGCCGAGGCGTACCGTGCCGTCGTAATCCGGCGAGGGATTGCCGGTGGTCCAGAACAAGGTATCGGTTTCGGGATCGTAGGTGCCGGTCATCCAGGTGGGTCCACCGCCGGTCTCGGCTGATTTGCCGGACCAGGTGGCGCGGGCGGGATCGCCGGGCTGGGCGACGGCCCAAAGCCGCCACAGTTTCTTCCCCGTGGCCGCATCAAAAGCATCCACGAATCCGTTGAGGCCGCATTCTCCGGCGGTGACGCCGACGATGATCTTGCCATCGATGGCAAGCGGTGCGTGGGTGATGGAGAAGCCTTTTTTATAGTCGTCCACTTCGGCGTCCCAGATGACAGCCCCTGTCTTGGCATCGAGGGCAAGCAGATGATTGTCGAGCGTGGCAAGAAAGACGCGGTCACCGAGGACGGCCACTCCGCGGTTGGTCATCACGGTGCAGTTGGCGGCCACCTTAGGAAGGAGCCGGCGATAGCGCCATATCTCCTGACCCGTGCGGACGTCGAGCGCGGCGGCGTCACTCAGCGGGCCGGTGACGAACATCAGTCCATCGGCAACGATCGGCGTCACTTCAATATTGGTACCGCGGAACTGATAAATCCATTTCACCGCCAGGTTGGCGATGTTCTCTTTACGAATCTGATCGAGGCCGCTGTAGTGCCGGCCGGCATAATCGCCCCAATAAGTGAGCCAGTTCTGCGGCTCCTTTGCGGCATTGAGAAGGCGAGAGTAGCTGACGTTCCAGGCGCCCACCCGCCAATCGGGATCGGGCTGCGGCCGGCGATCGGACCGGGTGAGGAACGCCACGACATCCTCGGCTTCCGTCGCACTGAGGCGTGATTTCGGCATCATGGATTTCCTGGGGCGGCGAAGTTCGCGGAGATCGCGCTTGGAGAGGGAATGAAGGCGTTCTTCCCGATCCATGACAATCAGGGTGTGCGTGTCTTCGCTCCTGGCAACGCCCGATAGTGTCCGCCCCGCTTTGGTGACGGCTTCGACGGTGAGGTACTTCAATTCAGCATCGGGATCCTGAATCGACTTGCGCAGATGGGCGAGGCTCCGTTCGCTGGCGATGTTGGTGAGATCCGGTCCCAGACGCCCGCCGCGGCCACCGAAGATGTGGCACTGGGAACAGCCGGCCGCGCCGAAGAACGAGATTCGACCTTTCGCCGGATCACCGGATGAGATCTCCGTGACTTTGCCGCTGAGGCTTCGAACGAACGCAATCAGATCCGCAAGCTCGGCGTCGGGGATATCAAAGGCCGGCATCTGGGTCCCGGCGATCCCTTTGCGAATGTTCTGCTTCAGCGCCTCATCCGTGGCTCCCCATTTGAACTGCTCCGATGTGAGATCCGGGGCACGTCCGCCTTTCGCATTTGCTCCGTGGCAGGCGGCGCAATTCTTTGCGAAGGAGTCGCGTCCACGGGCGATGGTGGCGGTATGTTGCGCCAGTAAAACGCCGGTAATGAAGAGAGGAACAATGGCGGCACGCGTTCGCGAAATCATGTTGAGGCTCGTCCCTGATTGTAATGGAATTCCCGTAGCGGGAGAGAAGCCTTTACGGCGGCGGGCGCGGATGCGGCTTTTCGTTCAGGAGAGCAAGGGGCGGATCACCTGCCCGTCAACGTCGGTCAACCGGAAATCGCGGCCCTGGTGCCGGTAAGTCAGACGTGTGTGGTCCATTCCCAGGCAGTGAAGGATGGTGGCCTGAAGGTCGTGGACGTGATAGGGGTCGGAGGCGATGTTGAAGCCGAGCTCATCGGTTTCGCCGATGTTCCGGCCGGGCTGGATACCGCCGCCGGTCATCCACATCGTAAACGCGAAACGATGGTGATCGCGTCCCTCCTTGCCGGCCGTGTTTCCCCGGCGGACCTCGTTCATCGGAGTGCGGCCGAACTCGCCGCCCCATACGACAAGCGTGGAGTCGAGCAGACCGCGGCGTTTTAAATCTCGCACCAGGGCAGCGGAAGGCTGATCGACGATCTCCGTGTTGGTGCGGAGATGACTGTTCAAATCGGAATGATCGTCCCAGGTGGAATGGTAGAGCTGAACAAACCGGACGCCGCGCTCGACCATGCGGCGCGCGAGCAGGCAGTTGGTGCCGAAAGCGCGGGACTTCTCGTTGGCGATCCCGTACATGTTGAGTGTCGCGGGGTCTTCTTTCCTCAGGTCGAGCAACTCCGGCGCCTGAGCCTGCATACGGAAGGCGAGCTCATAAGAGTGGATGCGCGAGGAGATTTCGTAATCTCCGGTTTCGGTCTTGCGTTGGTCGTTGAGATCACGCAACGCTTCCAGCCGCAGGCGCTGGCTGGCGGTGCTGAGGCCTGGGGGATTGGAGAGGTGGAGAACGGGATCACCCGAGGACCGGAAGGTCACGCCGCGATAGTTCGAGGGGAGAAAGCCGTTCGACCAGTTGGAAGCTCCCCCTTCAATGCCTTTGCCCGATGACGAGAGAAGGACGATGTAGCCCGGCAGATCCTGCGTCTCCGAGCCCAGGCCATAGGTTACCCACGAGCCCATCGACGGCCGGCCCACCAGCGGCGTCCCGCAGTTCATCATCATTTGAGCGGGATGATGATTGGCGACATCGGTGTGGAACGAATGCACCATCGATAGATCGCCGGCGATGCCTGCGATATGGGGAATGTAGTCGGAGAACCACATGCCGGACGGGCCAGCCTGGCGGAACTCGCGGGGACTCGCCATCACGCGCGCCGATCCCCGGATCAGATCATCTTTAAGCTCCTTCATCACCGACGGCGGGACGGGCTGCCCGTGCAGGTCGCGCATCTTCGGCTTGTAATCGTAGAGGTCGAGCTGGCTCGGGGCGCCCGCCATGAATAGAAAAATTACATTCTTCGCCTTGGCTGGAAAATGCGGCTTCTTCGGAGCAAGCGGACCGGACTGCCCGGCCGACCGCCCTTCCTGTTGCAGAAGGTGCGCCAGGGCGATGGTTTCAATGCCGCCCGCGCAACGCTGAAAAAAGTCGCGCCGCGACTGAATGCGCCAGTGATCGCGAAACGTCATGCCAGTATCCTCCGAATTACCTGGCCGCCAACATCGGTGAGGCGGAAGCGGCGGCCCTGATGGAGATAAGTAAGCTTTTCGTGGCCGAGCCCCAGGCAATGGAGAAGCGTGGCCTGCAGATCGTGAATATGAACTTTATCCTCGATGGCATTGAACCCGATGTCGTCCGTTTGGCCGAAGGATACACCAGGACGGATGCCGCCGCCGGCGAGCCACATGGTAAAGGCAAGCGCGTGATGATCGCGGCCCTCGCGGCCCTTCTCCATGGCCGCCAGACGAACCTCGGTCATCGGAGTGCGGCCAAACTCCCCGCCCCAGACGACCAGGGTCGACTCCAGCAATCCTCGCTGGCGAAGGTCGGCCAGCAGAGCGGCCATGGGCTGATCGATCATCGCGCAGTTCTTCGTCATGTTCTTATTGAGATCTTTGTGATCGTCCCAACTGGAGTGGTAGAGCTGAATGAACCGTACGCCGCGCTCGACCATGCGCCGGGCGAGCAGGCAGTTGGTACCGAAAGCGCGTGTTTCTTCTTTCTGCAGGCCGTAGGATTCGAGAGTGGCCGGGGTTTCCTTCGAAAGACCGGTGAGCTCGGGGACAGCCAACTGCATCCGGAAGGCAAGCTCGTAAGCCGCGATTCGGGAGTCGACCTCGGGATCTCCGGAGGCGCCCTGGTGAGCCGCGCTGAGATCGCGGATGGCGTCTAACCGCAGGCGCTGCGTCTCTCTCGAGAGGCCCGGAGGGTTCGAAACATGGAGCACGGGGTCACCCTGGCTGCGCAAGGTAACCCCACGATAATGCGAAGGGAGAAAACCGTTCGACCAGTTCGACGCTCCGCCTTCAATGCCGAGTCCGGAGCTGGAAGTCATGACGACGAACGCGGGGAGGTCACGGGACTCCGAGCCGAGGCCGTAGGTGACCCAGGCGCCCATGGAGGGACGGCCAAACTGGGGTGACCCGCAGTTCATAATCAACTGCGCCGGATGGTGGTTGGTGATATCTGTGGAAAGCGTCCGCACGAAGGTGAGATCGTCGGCGCGGGTTGCAAGGTGAGGCAGGAGGTCGGAAAAGGAATGGCCGCTTTGTCCGTGCCGCTGAAAATGGCGCGGCGTACCCATGATGCGCGCATTCTTCTTGAAGTCGTCGACCAGAAGTCCGCGCATGGAATCGGGAATGGGCTGGCCATCCAGGCGCTGCAGGTCCGGTTTATCTTCGAAAAGGTCAAACTGGCTTGGCGCGCCGGCCATAAAGAGAAAGATCACGCTACGCGCTTTGGCGGGATAGTGTGGCGGCCGGGCGGCAAGTGGGTTCGGCATGCCGCTATCCGCCGGCAGCAGTTCGCCGAGCGCCATCAAGCCGAGTCCGGCTCCGGTTCTTTGAAGAAACTCGCGCCGCTGCATCCGGTTACTCCCGAGTCACGAATTCGTCGAGATTGAGGATCACGCTGGCGACGCCTGCCCACGCGGCAATTTCCTCTTTGCCGAGATTCGCAACGCTCCAGCCGAAGAAAGTAGAAGCCGAGTCGCGCTCCTTGAGGAATATGGCGCGCTGCGCGTCGAAGTACTGACGGAGGCGCGTCACCTCAGCGGGCCGGGCCGGCCGGCCAAGGCTGATGCGATATGCATAATCGATACGCTGCTCGGGCGATAGGTCCGGACGTTCCCGCAGCAGCCGCTCGGCAAAAGCCTGGGCCATTTCGACGAAGACCGGATCGTTCAGCAGAGTAAGCGCCTGCAGCGGCGTGTTGGAGCGCTCACGGCGGGCGCAGGCGCGCGTCGGATCCGGCGCGTCAAAGGTGAGGAATTGGGCAAATGGCGCGGTGCGCTGAAGCCATGTGTAGATACCGCGTCGATAGCGGTCAGGCCCCCGGCTGGCCGTCCACGGCGTCTCAAAAGCTTCCATCGCGACAGCGGCGGGTTGAGGCGGGTGAACGCTGGGCCCGCCGATCTTTGGACTCAGCAGTCCGCTGACGGCGAGGCCCTGGTCGCGGATAATCTCGGCTGGAAGCCGGAGCCGCGATTGCCTGGCGAGCAACTGGTTTTGGGGATCTTTCTCGCGCAGATCAGGGCGCACCTGCGACGACTGGCGGTAGGCGGCGGAGGTGACGATCAGCTTGATTATTTTTTTAGTATTCCAGCCGGAGTCCTGGAACTGAACCGCGAGCCAGTCCAGAAGCTCCGGGTGGGTGGGCGGGGCGCCTTGCTTTCCGAAGTCCTCCGAGGTGAGGACCAATCCGGCGCCGAAGAGTTCCTGCCACATGCGGTTGACGGCTACGCGCGCCGTGAGCGGGTTCTCGCGCGACACCAGCCATCGCGCAAACAGCAGGCGATCGACCTTGCCGCTTGCCGGAGGCAGCACCGCTGGAATCCCGGTCGCGACCTCCATCCCGCGGGATCGAAAGTCGCCGCGGAGGTGGAGGAAGTTCGGTTTGGGCAGAGGGTTCTCGAAAAGCACGGGAGCCATGGTGAGAGCGGGGGCTGTCTTGTCCAGCACACCCAACTGTTTGATCGCTTCTTTCACCTTGAAAGCTTCGAATTTCTGCGGATTGACAAGACTGCCATGGCGGAGAAAGTAATCGAACAGGCGGCGCCGCTGCTCCCCGGTACGATGTTCGGGAGGCGTCTTGAGGATGTACACGCCTTCGAGCTGTCCACCGCCCTTGTGGCCTTCCCAGGTGAGACCAAGGAGCTCCAGCTGACGATCCCATCGATAGTCTTTGCCGGGGTTCTTTTCGGAATCGAGGACGCGCCTCTCCCATTCCACCACCTCGGGAGCGAGTTCGCTCTCCAAACGCCCCACGAGTTCCTGGCGCTTCTTGAGGTAAGCGGGCCACTCGCGGAGATACTCGCCCCACTCTCCATCGGCGGGGGCGGGAATGTTTATCTCATCGGCGCTGTTGAAAATGGCGTAGAGTTGGAAAAACTCCTTTTGACTGATTGGATCGTACTTGTGATCGTGGCAGCGCGCGCAACCCACGGTGAGGCCGAGCCAGGTGGTGCCCACGGTGGCCACGCGGTCGACCACCTGTTCGACACGGTATTCCTCGATATCAGCGCCCCCCTCGCGATTGCTGAGCGTATTGCGATGAAACCCCGTGCCAAGCTTCTGATCAAGCGTGGCGCCGGGAAGCAGGTCACCGGCGATCTGCTGGATGGTGAACTGGTCATAAGGTAGATTCCGGTTCAGCGAGTCGATCACCCACTGCCGCCAGCGCCACGCGTAAGGGCGGAGTTGATCCGTTTCGTAGCCGTCGCTGTCGGCATAACGGGCAAGATCGAGCCAGGGGCGGGCCCACCGCTCCCCGAAATGAGGCGAATCGAGGAGACGATCGACCAACTCCGAATACGCCTCGGGACGAGAGTCCTTGAGAAACGATTCCATCTCCGCTGGCACAGGCGGTAATCCGGTGAGGTCGAGAGAAAGACGCCGGATCAGGGTGTGCCGGTCCGCGTCCGGAGAAGGAGCGATGCCCTCGCGCTTCAGGCGCGCGAGAATGAAACGGTCGATAGGATTCCGGATGGATGCGGCTTCGCCCGCGTTGGGCGGAGTGACAGATCGAGGTGCGATAAACGCCCAGTGCTTTGGCTTTGGGTTTGGCTTCGTCCGGTCAGAAACGGCGAACGTGAATCCTTCCGGCCATGTGGCTCCGGCATCGATCCAGCTCCGCAGCAATGCGATTTCTTCGGGCTTCAATCGAGGGCCGGCGGGAGGCATCACGATCTTTTCCGTTCCGCCTACAAGCTTGATCAACCGGCTGCCGGCGCCGTTGCCAGGGAGTATTACTTTCCCGGAGTAGCCACCCGCGAGCGCACCGGCTTTGTGATCCAGGCGGAGACCGCTCGACGGCATCGCGGCATTGTGGCATGCCACGCAGCGTTGGAGGAGTGGGGCCACTTCCTTTGAGAAATCCGGCCCGGATTGAGGTGAGGCGATCCAGGCGGCGGATAAGAGAATCAAAAGGCGGCACACCATAAGATCTCCGGAGCCTCAGCAGAGGCGTTGCAGCGATTCTAGCACGCTCTTATTTTATCTTTACAAAAAACCTAAAACACGATCCGCAGCCTCGTCTCCATGCGCCGATTCGCGGCTTTCTCCAAGTTGAACGTATCCCCGCCGCCATAGGTTGCCCCAATCACGCCGGCTTGTCCTGGCGCTGAGATATTCGCATTCGGGAAGTGGAAGTTCGGGTGATTGAAAAGGTTGGACATCACCAACTCGTATTTCAGCGATACCTTTTCGGTTATACGGAAATCCTTCGCGATGGTGAGATGGTGAACGTGGAGACCAGGCCCTTCGAGGACGTTCACGCCGGAATTACCGAAACGGCCGGCGGCTGGACGTGCAAAGGCGCTCACATCGAACCAGCGATTGATGCTTCGCTGGCCGGGCGGTAAGTTGCCATCGGCGATGCGATCCGGAATTCCCCCGGATGTATTCGTATTCGAGGGATCGGCTCCATCGTAGCGGGGAGTGAAAAAGGACCCGGTTTGGAAATAAGAAAGGTAATACAAATTCCAGCCGCCGAGGATCATGTTCACCGCGGCGGGCGCATTCGCAAGGTGGCCGCGGCCATTTCCAAACGGCAGCTCATAAATGGCGTTGACGGACACACGATGCCGGGGAGTATACGCATCGCGGTTCCAGAACAAGGGGGCGTAAGGGTTTTCCAGGTTGAGGTAGTTCGCGAGCGACGAAGCCCAGGTCCAGTGACTCTGAAAGGTGATTCCCCGGGCGAATTTGCGGACCGCCTCCGCAGCGAAAGCGTTGTATCGCGTTTCCCCGTTGTTTCTGGCGTAGGTCGCATTCACGAATTGTGGATAAGGACGACGGGTGGCGGTAAAGGGGATCAGACTGGGCTCGGGCTTGTTGATGGCGAGATTGTAATTGAGCCCCTTGCCGCGCGAGCCGACATAAGAGAATCGCAGACCGATGTCCTTCCACTGCCGCTCGAAGCTGATGTTGAACTGATGGATACGGCCGTTATCGGCTTCCCGTTGGAACCCCGTGATGCTTTGGGAAGGCACGTTTCCGAGCCGCCCGTCCGGGAATGGATTCGGGAATGCTAACAGGGGCTGGCCGTTGGTGAACTGATTCACGAACGTCTCGGTCAGCTCGAAAGGTCCGCCGGCGAGCAGCCGGGCGTAGCGGCCCAGGGACTCGCTGTAGATGCCGTAACCGCCGCGGATCACGGTGGCCGGGTTCAATCTGTAAGCCAGTCCGATGCGCGGTTGAAAATTCGACTTTTTCGGCACCCAGGCGGCGTCACCCGCCGCAAGACGGATACGGCTGGTGGGGTACAGAGGGCTTACTTTCCCGAGAGCATCTTTGGGGACAAAAACTGTATCGGCTTGCTGATCCCAGCGGTACATCAAACCATCCGCGTAGGACGGAGCCCCAAAGTAGTCCCAGCGGAGGCCGTAGTCGAGCGAAAGGCGGCTGGAGACTTTGAAAGTGTCCTGGACGAACAGACCCAGCTCGTAAGAGCGGCGGGTTCGATTGGTGAGCGGAGACAAACGCTGACTTTGGAATGGAATGCCCAGAAGGAAGTCCGCGTAGGCATTGCCGGTGAAGGAGCCGTTGAAGTCGAAGGCGCCGTAAGTTCCCTCCGGTACGGAGCCGTTGAACTCGGAGAATTTACGGAGCTCGCCGCCGAATTTTACGACGTGCGAACCGAAGGTCCACGTCATATTATCGGCAAAATTATAGGTCTTCTCGTTCTTCGCGGGTCCTCCGGCGCGCACCTGCAGGCTTCCGTATCCGGTGACGTTGATACGGGGAAAACCTTGTGCGCTGAGGTTCTGGCTGTTTACTCCCTGGAGTCCGATTGCTTTCACGACCGCATCGCCGTGGATCGGCGTAAAGCCGTCGACGGTGTCGCCGTCGTTATACTTTTCGTTATAGTAACCAACCTTCAGCGTGTTCACGATGTGCGAGGACAGGATGTAAGTATCGGTTACGGCCAGGTGGTGATTGTGGCGAAGGCGGGTCCACTCGAGTCCGGGGTAATTGCCAGGCAGCACATAGTAAAACCAGTTGGTGGAATAACGGCCGGAGAGGCTGTGATTGGAAGAGAAGTTATGGTCGATCCGGCCGGTGATGTATTCGGCGCGATGAAGATCGGCGGGATAGGCGAACTGGAAGAAGTAATTATTGGTGAGCTGGCTGGGTCCACCGATGTTGGGTTTCGGAAAGTAGGTGTCCTGCACCTTCTGGGAGACCGGACTGAAGCGGTTCGAAGGAATCCTGTTGCCGGGGAACGCCGCGCCGGTGGAAGGATCTTTGAGCATGACCGGGTTGGCGAGTGAAAGCAGGTTAGAAAAATCGCCCGAACGGAAGGCCTCCGTTGGGACAGTCCGGGTGTAGAAGGATTTGCTGGGAAGCCGCATCGCGTTCCAGGACGCAAAGAAGAATGTACGGTCGCGCTTGATGGGTCCGCCGGCCTGTCCGCCGAACGTGTGGATCAAGGTTCTCGTCTTCTTCTGATCGAAGAAATCGCGCGCATTGAGAGCCGAGTTCTCCTGATAGTAAAACCCGCGTCCATGGAACTGATTGGAGCCGCTTTTCGTAGTGAGGTTGAAATTGCCCACCCGGCTGTACTCGGCGGGCGAGTTGACGATCACCGCCTGAAGCTCCGCGGTATCCTCCATGTTATTAATCTGGTTCACAATGCCATCATTGGTGACACCGTCCATGCCTTCCTGAATCTGAGAAGGGCCCTGACCGGCAAAGGTCAGATTGTAGCTGCCCATTTGCGACTGAACCAGCGGCAGCGTGGCAAGCATGGTATTGGGATCGAAGAAATTGCTGACCGTTGGGAAGTTATCGTAGCGAATATTCGTAAATCCACTCTGGATTTTGGCGCTCTCCGTCTCGATGACCGCGGCATTTGCGGAGACTTCCACCTGAGTTTCCACCTGGCCAACCTCGAGCGTGACATCAATGCGCCGGATCTGACGGCTTTCGAGGATGATGTTATCGGCGACAAAGGTCTTGAAGCCCGGCTTGGTCGCAGTCAGGCGATAGGCTCCGCTTCTCAGATCGATTACTTCGAACTCGCCGTTTTCCGGAACGATGACGTCGCGAGTCACATTAGTCTGCAGATTGCTCACACGGATCTGAACATCGGGTATCACGGCGCCAGTCGTATCGTGAACCACGCCGCGAAGGGAGGAGACGTCAGCCTGAGCCCGGAGGGTATGCGGCGCACCCAGAAGGATCAGAAAAAGTGGGAGCAACCGGGTTTTCATCGAGAAAGCGCCTTTCATGACGAAAATGGAACGAAGAGATTACATCACGGGAAGCTTTTTTTGTCAATGCAAAAAACTCCGGAGTCAGAGGCTGCCGGATGGTTTACGCTATGCGGCACAGCCGCGCCAGCAGCGACGGGTCGCGCAAGCAGCGGTGAAAGGCGAGCGACGCGGCGCCACGCAGTCGTATATCGGGGCCGAGATCACTAACGGCGAAGCTGACGGCGGAAGCAAGCTGCGGCAGCGCGTGACGTGCTATCTCGGAGCGGATCCATGGAAGGATTAGGTCCTGGCCACAGACAATGTCTCCTCCCAGGAGAATCAATTCGGGGTTAAGCAAGTTGACGGCGTAGGAAAGCGTGAAACCGAGCGCTTCAGCGGCTCGCTTGACGACGGCCAACGCGGAAACCTCGCCCCGCCGGGCGCGCTCGAAGATCTCTGCAAGACGGATGCAAGCCAGAGAGGAAGCAGTACTCCCGGTGAGTTCTCCATACTGGCGAAGGATTGCGGGAGTGGAAGCAATGGTTTCGAGACATCCGTATTTACCGCACTGGCATTGTATGGTCGAATGGGGATCGACAGTGACGTGGCCAAGCTCGCCAGACATCTTGGTGTGGCCGGAAACGTGGCGGCCGTCAACGACGAAACCGACGCCAATTCCATTGCTTACGATCAGATACATCCAATCGCGCGCCTGTTTCGCGAGGCCATGCGAGCGCTCGGCGCGAATACAGGTAGCTTCATCTCTCTCGAGAAACACAGGAAGCCGGTACCGTTCCGTCAGCAGCCGCTCCAGCGGCACATCATGCCAGCCAAGATTGACGGCCGTGAGGCAACCCTGCTCATCGAGGAGCCCCGGAAAGCTGACCCCAATGGCCTGGACGCGTTCCCTTTGAGCCGGGGTGGCATCGCGCAGGAGGACGTCAATCCCGGCAAACACACGCTCGACAGGCAATGCCTGTCCCAACGAAACCTGTTCCTCCCAGCGAAGCCGGAAGTTGCCCAACAAATCTGTAAGCGTGCAGCGCACAGTGACGCCCTCGAGATCCATGGCGATGAATGTGCAGGCGGAGGGTTCGAGAGAAATCACCTCGCGAGGGCGGCCGCCACGGGAGTCGAGCTTGCCGACTTTGCGGATGATGCCGGCGCCGTCAAGTTGTTGCAGGCCCCGGCTCACGCTGGCGTTGTTGAGCTTCGCATGGCTGGCTACGTCGGCTCTGGTGGCAGGGCGAATGCGATAGAGTGCGGCCAGGATATCTCGAAGCCATCTTCTCGAGACGGGAGCATGCTTGTTGACCTTCGGCTTCACGGGTACGGAAACCACTATACGAAAAAGCGTTCCGGTATAGCTTTGTACTTCGAGAAATTTGAAGCACCTCGTAGCAAGTCTGCGGGACGGGGTTACGAAGCAGGTTTCGACGATACGGCGACCACGCGCCCGATTTTTCTGATAGAATTCTGTCGATTGCGGGACTGGCACCGCGGTTGTTGGGAGGTGCGGCTTCGCGTGCGAACCAACCGTAACACAAGGAGAATTGAATATGAAGCGCGTACTGTTTTCGGTAGCCCTGTTGGTGGCTCCAGGTATGTTTATTCCACCCGCGCGGGGACAGAACCAGCCGCCGCGGAGCCAAGCGCCGAAACCGGGCGCCGACCCCTACGCCAATAATCCGGATGCCGGAAAGCAGCAGTTTCCGCTCGCGGCGCCTGCGGGAAAAGACAGCGGCGCGATCAACGTTCCCCTGCCCGGCGCCGTCAACCAGGGAGCGGTAGACCCCGCCACCTGGAAGTACGGACCGCAGTTTCAGGCGCCGGCGGGTGCCAAGATCTGGAATCCAGTCAAGCTGAAGCTGATGCGGGGGGAGAAAGTGACCGGTGGAACCGTGTTCAGCTCCACCGATCCTGCTACATATTGTGCGATGGCCAATGCGGGCTACGACTTCATCTGGACGGAGATGCAGCACGACCAACGCGATTGGTCCCAGGCGGCCCGCATGTGGCGCACCTGTCCTCATGCCAAAGCCGTTCCGGGCGTTCGGCTCGCTTACGCCGACGAGAGAGAGATCCAGCATGCGACCGACGCCGGCGCCCTGGTGATCGTCGTGCCGACGGTTGACAGTGTGGAAGAGGCAACGGCGGCGCGGAACTGGACGTATTTCCCCCCGCTGGGACGGCGCAGTGCGGGCGGCGGGCAGGCCTTTGACGCCGCGATGTGGGGCTCGGTCCCGGGCGGCTATCGCGCGACCATCAATGACAACATTGTCCTGATTCTGATGATAGAGACGATTGAAGGCGTCAAGAACGCGAGAGAGATTGCGAGTATCCCCGGCGTTACCGCGCTTTTCGCGGCCAGCGGAGATCTGGGCAATTTCTCCGGCTACGCGCAAGGCTCGCCAGACTACGAGCGGTTGATTAATGCCGTCCATGACGCCACCATTTCCGCGGGAAAGCGGCTGTGTGGTCCTCTTTCGTGGCGCGACCGGCCGGATTTCACGTGCTTCCAGGCGGGGAGTGAAACGGCGGCAATCGCGCGCGGCGTCGCAGCCGAGCTCGGGCCACTGGCCAATACGCAGGGTAAGGTGGAGGCCGGGCCCTTGGCGCAACCAGCAACCAAGCGTTAAGAGCAAGGGTCCAAAAGGAGCGGCCCTCGCAGATCGAGCAGGCGGAGAAGCAAGGATAATCGCTGATTCGCGCTATTTGGAGCGTTCCGGCGACGGCGCTTCCTTTGCGGTCCCGCAGCCATCGTCGAGCGGTACAGGGCAGCGACCTGCAATCGCGTCTTCGACTGGCTGCTGGGAGGCCAATCTGACGGTGGTGGTGATGGATCGCAAATGGTGGGTGGCTGAATAGAAGGGCAAGATCAGACGACCGGCAGTCGGCAGGTTGCGGTAAATGCGGGCGACTACGTGTACCCTGGCGATGTTCGCATCGACGCTCAAACAACCTTCTTTATGTCAAAGCCACCGGTCTCGCGGGTGGCCTTTTCCATGAAACGTGGTATTAGACTACGCCTTGCACGCAAACGCGTCTCAGACGATGGCTACCCGCAGATGCGTCAGGGTTGTCGGCCCGTAGTAGGAACCAGGCTCCGGTGGCCGGTGGTGGGACCGGTCTAACCGGTATCGGCTTGGCCCCGATCGATATGATTCGCAGTGCGCTCCTGGAGGCTGCAATTCCTAACCTATGTAATTTTTGCCGGGTACGCGTCCTGCTCGGGAGGTTTTTCCAGGTATGACGCTCACAAACTAACTGTAGGCACAGGTACTGTATTCTTTTACGATCATTTACAGTTTGGCCTGTGCACTGGTATAAGTACTATAGCTACTAGTACTCATACAAGTGAAGTACTATGTAATCGCCATCCGCCGGATGACTTAGTCGGTGACTTCGAATCGACAGCCCAAGAGTTGCCCAATTTCATTGGAGGTAAACATGTTTAGTAGACACAAACGTTTCGGGTTACTGCTCTTCTCGCTAATTCCCATATCCGCTTGGGCGGACGCCGTAAGTTTCAGCGGGCAAGCCACGGTTGTAAAAGCGACTGTGCTCGGGCAGAGCATTGTTTTATCGGATACTGGCGCGCTGGACAGCTCAGGCGGCAGTAAAAAGGCATCGCTACTGGAAGCGACTATCCCCGGTCTGCTCACGGCCAAGGCCCTACACGCAACAACCATCGGCGAAGGAGACCGCAGCCGTTCGGAGGCTTCCGTTGCCGACCTCGATCTTACGGTTGCAGGACACCGGTTTTCAGCTGCTTTTCTCATGGCTCGAGCGATGGCCCTATGCAGTACGAACGGCCGGTCGACCGTATCCGGTGATTCCTTCATTGCTCGACTGGCCATTGACAACCAGTCAATCACCGTCACCGGCGAGCCGAATCAGACGATCACCTTGATCGACGGAGTTAAGGTTGTTATCAACGAGCAGAAGAGCGATGGCCATGGAGATATAACGGTCAACGCGCTTCACGTCGTTGCGCCTGGCGTGGCAGATGTAATCATCGCTTCGGCTCACGCCGACGTGGTGTGCCGTTCGGGACAGTGCTCCATTAGTGGAAATGACTTTGTCACCGGCGGCGGTTGGATCGTTGCTCCCAGCGGGGATAGAGGAACCTTCGCAGTGGCCGGCGGCCTAAAAAACGGCGGACTGTGGGGACACCTCCAATATCACGACCACGGGACTGGCCTGAAAGTCAAAGGGACCGGTGTAACCTTATATAAATATAAGGAAGATGGAACATATAGGGAAGATGGAACCGCCCGGCACATTGAGGGAACTTGTGAAATCAATGGGGTGGCTGGCACTTACTCGGTCGACGTTGCTGATAACGGCGAACCTGGGAGGAACGACTATTTCAAAATCACTCTGTCAAATGGCTATGCCGCTTCCGGCAACTTACAAGGAGGAAATATCCAGCTTCACGGGTCTTGCAAATAGATGGACCCTGGACGAAGTCGCGTGGCTCCTCCCTTCATGAAGGCGCGCGTTTCTTCCGAAACGCGCGCCTTACTCCGGAACCTGCGGCGTCGGATGAGATCCTATAGCATCGTCAGTATCGGCGGCGAACCGTTGGACGTGTTTGGCGCGGCACCAAAAGCCTCCAGGTTGATTGCAGCCTCGGCCAACGTCGGCCGCTCCATAGATCGATACACAATTGCACCTACGCTATTACCGAATCGGCAACAGTGGATATCAGGCCGGGCTCACCTCCACCTGATACATCTCTTCCAGGTGCCCTGAATGTCGCGCGTCGCCACCGCGCGTACATCGATATGATCTTTTTGTCACAACCCGTGAACCGCCGCTGGCTTTTCGCCACCATTTGCGGCTCAAACCTCTCGTTTCGATCCCGCAGTGTCTCCAGTTCCCGTTCGCCGAATTCCCCTTTCAGCTTCTTGCGCGTCTTTCCATTTCGCGAATTCCCGCTCTTATAGCCCGCTGGATCATGCTTCTCATAACCGACATGCTCCCGTCAGTGCCGCTTGAATCACCCTTTCCAGGATGGCTTTAGTGAGCTGCTTCAGCAGACCGTTCTCACCAAACCAACTCTCCAGGATGCCGTGGTGTTACCCGGATACGGCTAGCGCGTTAGCGTAATCTGGTCAGTTCCACGCATCCTTGCCGAAAGCCCACAAAAGTGCTGCCCCACAAAGTTCCGCTTCTTCTCTCCATACACCCGCGCCGGATGGATGGCACTCTTCCCTTTTATGTAGCCGATCACCTGCGATACCGAATGCTTCGGTGGTATCGATATCAGCATGTGTACATGATCGCTCATCAGATGTCCTTCCTCGATTCGGCATTCCTTCTGTACTGCCAATCGGCGAAATACCTCTCCCAGATGCTGTCTTAATTGTACGTACAGTGTTTTCCTCCGGCACTTCGGAATGAACACGACGTGATATTTGCACTCCCACTCGGTGTGGTTTAAACTTTCATACTCGTCCAACAGGTTTTCTCCTTGTCGTGTGCTTGGCGGCTCACGCTCGGAGTCTCCCGATGGACTGCCGGAAATGTCAAACTACTACTGCCACCCCGGCAGAGCCGGGGGGCCTCCCTTGTGGCATACTTTGCCGGTGCCGCGGCCGGAGCCCCTCAAGTGCTCAGTCCGACTGAACGCCGTAGGGACGGTCTTCCGCGACTTCAGAAGCTCGGGAAGGGAGAATCCCGCGGCGTCGCGTCAACTCGCTCCCCCTCTACCGGGAGAATTGACTTCTATCTCTATTTCATCCTTTACGTCGCCGGCCGGAAAAGGCCCGCGTCGCCTTGCTATTAAATAGAAACGTTTACTTTCCCTTACTCAATTTTCGGAAGTACTCCGCGACCGCGTCGGCGTAGCCGTTGGGAATTTTGTCGGAGGCCGTGGAACGCACCTGGCCTCCGTTCTTCTCGTCCAGCTTGCGCCGCAACTGAATTTCCAATTGCTCCAGA
>DATLCW010000234.1:0-2315 GCA_035526195.1 Bryobacteraceae bacterium | reverse complement strand
CGCCGCGATGGGCACTTCGACCTCATCGAGTCGTAGAATCGTTCGATGCCCCAAAAGCGCGAACGCGTAAATGCCCCCGCGAAAGCCGAGTTGGTGATTGTCACCGGCTTAAGTGGTTCCGGCAAAGCGACGGTGCTGCGCTGCCTGGAGGATTTGGGCTATTATTCGGTGGATAATCTGCCGACGATGCTGATCGGAAAATTCGTCGACTTGACGAAGTCGTCACCGAATATCGTTTCCGCGGCATTGGGTGTGGATATTCGCGAAGGAGCCTCGCTCCGGGAGTTTCCCAGAATCTACCGCAGGCTTCGCAAGGAGTTTCACACCACGCTCGTGTTTCTGGAAGCGGACGACGCCACGCTGGTGCGCCGCTACAGTGAAACCCGGCGCCCGCACCCGTTGGGAAAAGAGGGATCGGTAAGCCAGAGTCTGCGCAAAGAGCGCAAATTGCTCGCTCCCATTCGAGCGTTGGCGGACCACACCATCGACACCACAAGGTTCAATGTGCACGAACTCCGAGACGTGGTTGCCGAAAAATTTCAGGGGACCGGAGGAGAATCGAAACTGATGATCCGCATCACCAGCTTCGGTTACCGGCACGGCGTGCCCGCGGATAGCGATCTGGTATTTGATGTACGCTTCCTGCCCAATCCCAACTACATCCCCGAGTTCAAACACCTCACCGGAAAGCATCCGCGGGTCGCGCGTTACATCCGCACATTCCCGCAAACGCAGGAGTTCATGGACCGTATCACGCAGTTGCTGATTTACCTGATTCCACACTATACGAGGGAAGGAAAGAGCTATCTGACCATCGCCTTCGGCTGCACCGGAGGCCAGCATCGAAGCGTCATGATGGCCAGCGAAATCAGAAAGCGGCTTACACGGAGCGGTTACAAAGTGAAGGAAGTGCACCGGGACGCGGTACGGAAGTAAACGGCGGGCCGGTCCTTATTCTCTAGCTTTTTTCCAGAACCCGGTATACCTCGCGCTTACCGACTCCACGCTCCCGGGCAACCGCCTTGATCGCATCCATGCGGCTCACGCCCGCCGCTTCCAATTCCGCCACCGCCTCGTTGACTGGCCGATCGCCGGGTGGGCTCGCGTCCGGCCCCTTCCCGAGCAGTATTGTAAACTCGCCCTTGATCGACGCCCGCGCGGCGAGAGTGGCGTGGATATGAATTGCCGTCCCCCTGAGAAACTCCTCATGAAGTTTTGTCAGCTCGCGCGCCACCACCATAGCCCGGGCTGGGAACACTTCCGCAATATCCGACAACGTCTCGAGAATCCGGTGCGGGGCCTCGTAGAATACCAGCGTAGCCGGCAGGCCGCGCAAACCTTCGAGGAGCTTACGGCGTTGAGAAGTCTTCGGCGGGAAGAAGCCGCCAAAGTAGAAGGAGTCGATGGCCAATCCGGAGGCGCACAAAGCCGCAACCGCGGCGCAAGCCCCGGGGATCGGGACAACCGGCACTCCCGCCGCCGTGGCCGCTTCAATCAGGCGGTACCCTGGATCGGAAATCAACGGCGTCCCCGCATCGGACACCAGCGCCAGCGAGGCCCCCGCAAGCAGCCGCGAGGTGAGATCTGCCGCCCGCTCCCGTTCGTTATGGTCATGAAATGCGAGTAAAGGCCGCTCGATGCCCAGATACGCCAAAAGTTTACTGGTCTGACGTGTATCTTCACACGCGATGGCATCCACTTCCGCCAAAATCCGTGCCGCCCGGCGGGTGATATCTTCCAGGTTGCCGATGGGAGTTGCGACAATATAAAGAGTGCCGGACATGTGGCGATGGTACCAGAGGCACGTAGCTGCTCATGAAGGTTTTCGCCCCGGTCGTCGATAGAGAAGTTGAGCTGACGTAGAACGAGGACTACCATTACGGATTACGGATGGATACGCTACAGGTGAACTCCGAGCAAGGCTCTCCCGCCAGTTACTATAACTGGGAAGTACCCGGCAAGAATGTCGTCATCCACCTGGACTATGGCGTGGTGGACCGCCTATTAATTGAGGTGCTGCGCGGGTTCGGGGCCATCCCACGGCGGGGAGCGGAAGTGGGGGGAATCCTGCTTGGGAGGGCCGAGATTGGCGATACGACCCTCATCCGGGTGGAGGATTTCGAGCCTGTGCCGTGCGAACATCGCCGCGGCCCGTCTTACCTGCTGTCGGAAGCGGACACGGCGCGCTTTGAAGAAGCCCTCTGGCGCCACCGTTACAACCCGGAAAAACGGGTATACGCCGTGGGCTGCTACCGCAGTCACACGCGCGAGGGGATGGGGCTCAGCGCGGAAGATCTGAAGCATTTCGATAGCTA
>DATLCW010000193.1:0-7195 GCA_035526195.1 Bryobacteraceae bacterium | reverse complement strand
CGCATGGCCATCCATGAGAGCCGCGCACTACTACCCACGATCACGGTTCGGGCCTTCATCCGTTACCGGACTAATATGCCCTCTGCTGACTTCTGCTGCGAGATCAAAGCACCTTGCGACGCCCTCAGTCACGATTCCGCGACGCACAACAGATCTCCCGAGGTAAGCTCGACCGCCTTCCGCACGCAACCGCCGGATTTACAACCAGTGCCCTTAATGGATATGGGCTTCGCTGTCATTGGCCAGTTCGCCCGGCACCGTATGCCTCAGATCCGGTTCTTGTACATCGGCTCGTACGTTTGCTCCACGCTTCCTTCAGACCCCGCCTCGCGACGACGCCCTTGCGCTTCGCTATCACTTCACCTCCATCAGGTTGTGAAAAGGACTTTCACCTTCGAGCTGTCGAGCATGCTCGGCACACCAAAAAATGCCGGGCGCTGGTCGGGCGCCCGGCTGAGGAGCACCCACAAACCGCTCGGAGGTAACGGTTTGTGGTAGTGGAGGAGAACGACTAGGCCAATAATCCGCCGTGACCAAGACAGGCGATTTCCCAGCCTGACACCCGATACCGGGCTAAAATCGGCGGCAAAACCATGTCCACTACATTCGGCTTGGCCGAACGGACGCATCCCGGCGCCGAAACGATCGGGATCTCCTCCTTATATCCTAGCAGAAATAAGTTGCCTGGCTCTACAGGCGCAAGAAATCGCTCCAGGTGGCAGCCGACCCGGGTCATAGCCCGGCCGATGGTGTCGTCGGGGCCGGCGGGAGCGGTTGTCGATGCGACGAAGATGGCGGTAGGCCCCGACCTCATCAGGTGGCCGAGGCCGCGAGCCACGGCGCTCTCTTCTTCCACAGTGGCCAGACTGAACTTTAACGTGGTGGAATAATGATGCAGCCGCTTGTGCATAATGTCTTCGAACAGAACGCGAGCACGATCACCGCTCAAAGGATCGGTGTATAACACTGCCACCGCAGGGTCCTGAATGGGACGCCCCTGCAGAATGGGGCCGCGCTCTTTCAAAAGGGTGATCACCGCTTCCAATTGCGCCAGGGGGATGGCGAAGGGAGCGCTTTTTACGGTACACACCCGCTGCCCGGCCTTGGCAAAGGTGAAGTTCAACATCGTGCTGATCACCACACTTGAGGTGCGGTTGATCTGTTTCAATAACTCATCATCCACCAGGATGCAGCAGTCGGCCGTAGCCACGAGGTTGGCCCGGCCACCGGCGGCCAGCCGGATTTCCAGACATCCGCATCCCAATTCGCGCGCCACCTGAAGCACCGCTTCATCTTCGGATATTTCCCCCGCCTCCAACTCTGTTACCCAAACTTGCTGCATGCCCTCCGTGACGAGTAGCCGTATGTCTTCCTCACTGAGCACGTGACCCTTGGCCAAGAGCTTCTTACCGCCCGCGCGAAAGATCGTGCAGCACAGGATCCGCCCGATCGATTCCCGGACATCAACGGTTTGCGATTTCATTGTGCTCCCAGCCGGCAGCCTTGTTCGAAGAGAGGCTACCAATTAACACACTATGCTTAGTGCATTGGGAACAGCTTTTTTCTCATTTTTTTCGGGAAACCACAGGTGGAATGTGACGTCCCGCACGGATAAATTAGTGATTGAGGATGGGAAAGGGAAGGAGCTCCGTACACAAATTTGTATCGTTTTTCACAATGTAATCTGCGCGTAGCGCTTTCAGCATGGCGATCTCATCGCAGGCTTGAAATTTAGGGCACCGCAGGCAATCCTTCCAGGCCTTTAGTGGCAACTCCCCTCGATCCACCTCGCGGTACCCCATCTTGCGGAAAAAGCCCGGAACGTACGTAAATGCAAACAAAGCATGCAGTCCATAGGCCGCAGCCTCTGCTTCGAGATCCCTCATTAGCATTGCCCCTATGCCGTGTTTTTGATACGCGGAGTCTACTGCCAGCGACCGGATCTCCGCCGATTTCGCGGTGTAGAAATGCAATGCTCCACAACCGATCAGCCTGTCGCCGTCATGTACAACCATGAAGTCACGGATGTTTTCCGCCATCTCGAATTCCGTGCGGGGCAGCATGATTCCGCGGGCGGCGAAGTCGTTAATCAAACGAAGCAGGGGTCCGATATCGGCCATTTTGGCAGATCTCACTACGAATTTAGGCTGATGTACCATTACTGTACTGCCTTACGTACGTACGATCTTTGTTCCAATCCTCTCTCCCGCCAATAAGGATGCCACCACGTGGCCGCGCCCACCTGGCACGATCGTTACCTCTTGCAGACCCTTGACAAGGCCGTCACAGGCGGCGGTTAATTTCGCCTGCATGCCCCCGGTTGCAATTCCCTCGGAAATCAGCTGTCCGGCATCCTCAGGAGTCAGCGCCGGGAACACCCCGTTCTTTCCTTTGACTCCCTCGACATCGGTCAGGAAGAAAAGCTTGGACGCGCCGAAACCGGCGGCACAGGCGACCGCCATTTGATCGGCATTCACGTTGTAGATGTTCCCGTTGCGGTCACCGGCGACGCATGCCACGACCGGCAAATAGCCGTTACTGGCGAGTAAGCCGAGCAAAGCGCCATCGGAGCGGACGATGCGGCCGACAGCGCCCAGTTCCGGCCGCATTTGCTCCGCTTCCGCAATGCACGCATCGATGCCGGTAAGGCCCACCGGCCTGACGCCCGCCTGCACAAAAGCGGCCACCAACTCATGATTCACGGTCCCCGCAAAGACCTTGAGCATCGCGTCGACAACGCCGGGAGTGGTGACACGTAACCCATCCACGAAACGGCTCTCCACGCCGCGTTCGGAAAGGTACCGCGTCATCTGCTTGCCGCCTCCGTGCACGATGACCATCTCGACGGTGCGGGAAACCTGTGCGAGTTCGTTCGCAAGACGCCACCGTTGATCGGGCGTATCGAGGAGCGTGCCGCCGATCTTAATCAGGACCTTCAAAGCAGCCCCTCCCCCTCGGGCAGCCCGAGCATCAGGTTCATATTCTGTACCGCTTGCCCGGCGGCTCCCTTCACCAGGTTGTCAATGACGGCAACGACGACCGCGCGGCGGGTGGCGGCATCCCACTTCACGCCGATATCGCAAAAATTAGTGCGTTGCACCGCGCGCAGATCCGGAACCTGGCCGGCGTCATAGATCCTGACAAACGGGTCCTTGGAGTAACGCTTCTCGTATAGCGTCACGATCTCATCGGCGCAGCTCACATTTTTGGTGCGGAAGTATATGGTCTCGAGGATGCCCCGGTCCAGTGGCAGCAACTGCGCCGTAAAGCTGAAGTCCTGTTCCCGGATACCCGAATTCAGCAGGACTTCGGGAACATGACGGTGGTCCAGAATGGAATACGCGGAAAAATTTTCCGTCACTTCGCAATAGCTTGTTTTAAGGGCCGGCTTACGTCCCGCGCCGCTAACCCCGGACTTGGCATCGCAAACAATCCCGGCTTCGCAGTCGATGAAGCCGGCCTCCATCAGGGGACGTAAGGCAAGATTCGCGACCGTCGGATAGCAGCCCGGATTCGCCACCAGCCGCGCCGGCTTCACCAGATCGCGATAGAATTCCGGCAATCCATAGACCGCCTCCTGGAGCAAGGCCGCCGCGGTGTGCGATTCCTTGTACCAGCGTTTGTAATTCTCCACGGTTCGCAGACGGAAAGCCCCACTCAGATCGACCACGCGGGCGCCGGATTCCAGCAGCCACGGAGTGAGCTCCATCGAGACGTCAGCTGGGGTAGCCAGGAAGGCTATATCGAGTTGCGCCGTTTTTACGGCTTCGGGGGTGCAGGGGATGCGGAGAGACCCCTTGAAACCGCGAGGCAAAGGGCGCTCGTGAGAGTCCGCCCGATGCTCCAACAGGTAAAGCTCGACATGAGGGTGACCGCGGAGTATGCTTTCGAGTTCCTCGCCACTATAACCGCGGAAGCCGACGATGCCGATCGAATGAACCATAATGATTAATTATTCACTCCCATGAATAATTATAACAGCCGGTGGCCGGGGCATCTAGCGCTGTTCGGCCGCGGACTTCTCCGCCAGGTCCCCCACGATGGGTAGCTTGAATGTCTGGTTATGGGCGGTCTTTATCATCATCCAAATCCAGGAGCCAAACAGGACTGCCTTCGCCGCACCGACAAATGGGAAATGAAAGGGAAAATGCGAAACCACGAAAATTGGCCGCATCACCCAATCCACGAGCAGCCATGCCACAAAGAGGTACAATCCCTGAAAGGCGTGGAAGCGGATTTCCCGATCGTCGCGAAAGCGTACCGCGGCCAGGACACAGATCGCCGCAATCCAGCCGATCACCGGGATGTAGCACAACAGGGCGGCGGTGCGCCGGTTGATGCTGCCCGGAACGTCGTCGAAATTCGGACGGTGGTGGGCGGCACCCGCGGAGACCGGCCTCTGGGGGGAGCCGCAACGCGCGCAAAACACGTCCCGATCGCTGACTGTCCCGCCACATTGGGTGCAATAAGGCATTTCTGAGCGCTCCCTAAAACTCATACGTTACACGAGGCTCTGATGTTCCGCCAGCGCTGCAAGTGCTCAGAATCCTTCTTTTGTCGCCGATATCGCCGCCGTTGATCTTTCATCGTCGCGGTCGACGGCGGGAGCCTGGCTAAACGTCTCCCCGCCGTAGAAGTTATCGGCGCCCGCCATCTGGTTGCCGTCATCCCGGGAAAGTGCAACCGCCGCCGTCAATCAGTCGAGATACAATACGCACGAGGTCTATATGAACCGACGTGTGTTCCTTGCCGCCCTTCCTCTACTGCGGATACCGCTTCGGGCGGCTGCCCGGCTGCCTGTCAAAAAGGCGTTGCTGCTCAGCATGCTACCCTCGAAGCTTCCGATTCGCGATCGCTTCCAACTGGCTCGCGACTGCGGCTTTGAAGAGATCGAACTGCCGACCACTCCGGACGCCGCAGCGGCCGGGGAGTTGCGCAAGGCGGCTGAGACCACGGGCTTGCGCATTCACTCCGTCATGAACAGCGACCACTGGCGTTTTCCGCTTTCCAGCAGCGACCCGGAGGTAGTCGCGAAGTGTGTGGCGGGCATGGAGACGAGCCTGCGCAATGCCAACGAGTGGGGAGCCGATACGGTATTGCTGGTACCGGCTGTGGTCGATTCCAAGACACAGTATCAGGAGGCGTGGAAACGCTCCCAGGATCAGATTCGGCGAATGATTCCGACTGCCGAAAAACTGAAGGTGATCATCGCTGTGGAAGAAGTCTGGAATAAATTCCTTTTGAGCCCAATAGAATTCGCCCGTTACGTGGATGATTTCCAGTCGCCATGGGTGCGCGCTTATTTCGATGTCGGCAACGTGGTGCTGTACGGCTTTCCTCAGGATTGGATCCGTACCCTGGGCAAGCGCATCGTGAAACTTCACTTCAAGGACTTCCGTTTCGCCAATCGGCGCGTAGCGGATTGGGTGAACCTTCGCGATGGCGAGATCGATTGGAAAGAGATTCACAAGGCATTAGCCGAGATCGGTTACAAGGGCTCGGCCACGGTGGAGCTGCCGGGCGGGGATGCAGCCTATCTCAAGGATGTCAGCCACCGCGTCGATCTGATTCTTGAAGGCGCTTGACGCGCGATGCGTAATTTCTGGTTCGGTGTAGTGTGCGGTCTGGCGTTCGCGATTCTGCTCTCGGCCGCCGGCCTATGGCTGGTTCCCTGGTGGATGGCGCGCGCGCCCCGGGTGGCCGCGGGCTCCACGCTGGTGTTGACACTAGGGGGCACGATCGCCGAGCGCGAGCCTGTGGATCTGTCGCTGCTGGGCGCCGAGCCACCCTGGACCACACTTCGCTTGTGGGAGACGCTGCGAAAAGCCGCGGCCGACCCGCGAATTGCGGCCGTGCTGCTGATGCCGGAGAAACCCGGCGCCGGCTGGGCTAAGCTGGCGGAGATCCGCGGAGCGTTGCTCGCGTTTCGGAAGACCGGCAAACCGGTTGTCGCTTTTCTACGTGGACCCAACTCGCGGGACTTTTACCTGGCTACGGCAGCCAACCGTATCGCCATCAGCCCGGGGGATTGGGTCGATGTCAAAGGTCTTCGGGCGGAACTGCTCTACGCCCGGGGAACGCTGGACAAACTGGGGATTCTTCCGGAATTTGAAGCCATCGGCCGCTACAAGGACGGAGCCGATATCCTGACGCGCCCGGCACCCACGGCGGAGACGAGGGAAGTGATCAACTCCATGCTCGATCATCGTCTGCAGGAATTGATCGGCGCCATCTCAGCGGGGCGGAAGAAAACGCCTGAGCGCGTTCGCGAAATTCTGGATCATGGCCCGTTTATCGCTTCGGAAGCTCTTTCCTCCGGACTGGTGGACGCGACAGAATTTGAAGATCAGACGCGAGCGGAGTTGGCGCGCCAACTGAAGCAGGCGGAGTTGAAGACAATCGCCGCGGCGGATTACCAGCGGGTGCGCGCGAGTGCGGTGGGTTTGGGTGGAAAGCAGAAAATTGCCTTCCTGGTTGCGGAGGGCGACATTTTGCGCGCACCCATCCCCATGGTTGCCGCGGACGTGCTCGACCCCGCATCGTTCGTAAAAACAATCCGCCGGGTGCGCGACGATACGAAAATGCGGGCCGCGATCTTGCGTATTGATTCGCCGGGCGGAGACGCCATCGCCTCGGACGAGATGCTGAGGGAGCTGCGGCTGTTGGCGGTTAAGAAGCCGCTGATTGTGTCGATGTCGGACGTGGCTGCGAGCGGTGGATATGCGCTCGCCCTCTCAGGACATCTCCTGGTGGCGTATCCACAAACCGTCACCGGCTCCATCGGCGTCTTCTTCGGTAAGCTGACTCTCTCCGGGCTGTACGAAAAGTTGGGGCTGCATAAAGAGGTGTTTACGCGCGGACGGTTTGCGGACATCGACTCGGATGCCCGCCCGCTCACGCCGGAAGCGCGGCAGAAGCTTCGCGATTCGCTCCAAAAGGTTTACTCGGGATTCGTCGGGCAAGTGGCGGCGGCGCGCAAACGCAAGTATGAAGAAATCGATCCCATTGCGCAAGGCCGTGTGTGGCTGGGTAGTGAAGCGAAAGATCGCGGCCTGGTCGATGAGCTGGGTGGAATCGACCGGGCGGTCGAACTGGCGAAACAGCGAGCGGGGATCGCTCTACAAGAGCCCGTCAATATTGAAGCCTTTCCCGAAAAGCCCGGTCTCCGCGGCGCGATCCAGGGCCGGATCTCGCT
>DATLCW010000190.1:0-6039 GCA_035526195.1 Bryobacteraceae bacterium | reverse complement strand
GATTACACCGATCCCGCCCCGGCGACCACGTTCGCTCACCTCGACGCCACCACCAACCTTTCGCGCGATATCGCGGCACTCGGAATCTATCCCGCCGTCGATCCGCTCGCCTCCACTTCCCGCATTCTCGATCCCCGCGTTGTGGGCGACGATCATTATGGCACCGCGCAGCGTGTGAAACAGATTCTGCAGCGCTACAAGGATCTGCAGGACATCATCGCCATTCTCGGGATCGATGAGCTTTCCGAAGACGACAAAGTTACCGTATCCCGCGCGCGTAAGCTGCAGAAGTTCCTTTCCCAGCCTTTCCATGTGGCCGAACAGTTTACCGGGATCAAGGGCAAGTACGTGAAGCTGGAGGATTCTATTCGCGGCTTCAAGGAAGTCTGCGAGGGCAAGCACGATGAGGTCCCGGAGCAGGCGTTCTATTTACAGGGCACCATCGACGACGTGCTGGCGCGCAATGAAGAAATGAAGAAGGGCAAGTAAGAAGGCGCCGCGATGGCTAGCACTTTCGAACTCGAGATCGCGACCCCGGAACGCCAGCTGGTGAAGGAGCAGGCAACCGAAGCGCAGCTGCCCGGCTCGGAAGGAGAACTGGGCATTCTGCCCGGCCACGCTCCCCTGTTATCCGCGCTGGGCATTGGATCGCTCTCCTATGTGGTCGGTGGACAGCGGCACAAACTGGCGGTAGCGGGCGGCGTGATTGAAGTGAAGCAGGAACGCTGCCTGGTGTTGGCGATGATCGCTGAAAGGCCTTCGGACATTGACCTCGCGCGGGCCCAGGCGGCGGAGAAGCGCGCGATGGAACGGCTTGCGTCGGTGAAAGAGAATGTCGATTCCGCCCGCGCCCTGAACGCCTTACGGCGCGCGCAAGCCCGGCTCGGTATCGCCACCCAGAAATAGGATCCTCTCGAGATGGCGGAATCCAAACTCAGCGTTCTTCTCTCCGCCGCCCAGATTCACACGCGTATTCAGGAACTAGGGGCTCAGATCGACAAGGACTATGAGGGCAGCGGCCCGCTCTACATGCTTTGCGTGCTGAAGGGCGCTGTGCTTTTTTTTTCCGACCTCGCGCGCGCCATTCAGCATCCCACACGCATGGATTTTATCGGCCTCTCGAGCTATGGCAAAGGCAAGTCCTCATCGGGTGAAATTCGGATCACCAAGGATCTGGATACGACCATTGAGGGCTATGACGTGCTGATCGTCGAAGATATCCTCGATAGCGGCATTACGCTTAGCTACCTGGTGCAGATCCTAAAGCAGCGCAAACCGCGCAGTGTCCGGATTGCGACGCTGCTCGATAAACCGGAGCGCCGTGTGCGGCCCGTGGTGGTCGATTACGTGGGGTTCAAAATTCCCGACGCATTCGTGGTGGGTTACGGCCTCGATTTCGGTGAGGATTACCGCCAGCTCAAGGATGTTTGCATGCTGAGCGAATAGGCTCCGGGACGGCTGCTCGAATTGCGTATGAGAGGAATCGTTTCCTGCTCCTACTCTTTCTAGAGGTATTCCGCGGTGACCATCGTCAAGAAAAAGGCCAGGAAACGTCAACTCCGCAATCAACGCCGGCTGCCGGTGCTGGTCGAGTTGGTGGAGAGCCGCATCTCCTTGCTGCGCACTCACAAGATAATGATCGATACCGACCTTGCCGAGTTATATGGCGTGACGACTAAACGCCTCAACGAAGGGGTCAAGCGCAATTTAACCCGTTTCCCCGGTGATTTCATGTTCCAGTTGACTGTCGAAGAGGCTGATGTTTTGAGGTCGCAAATTGCGACCTCAAAGGAGAACCGCGGCGGCCGCCGGTATTTGCCCTACGCGTTCACAGAGCAAGGCGTAGCAATGCTTTCGTCGGTGCTAAACAGTGAACGAGCCGTGCAGGTTAACATCGCTATTATGCGCGCGTTTGTGAAGCTCCGTGAAGTCATGTCCACCCACAAGGATCTCGCGCTCAAGATTGAAGCGCTCGAACGCCAGTACCTGAATCACGATGACGAGATCCAGGTGATTTTCCGCGCCATCAAGAAACTATTGGAGCCGTCTCCCAAGTCTTCAAGACGCCGTATCGGATTCCGTCATCCTGACGAGCAAACGCCGCTACGGCCATGAGCGTTCCCTCGCGGCATCTACGTTACCTTAGTTATCAGTGACACCCGCCGCCGAGTATCAAACACGCCTTGCCGATCGTCAGGCTACAGCCGCACTCCATGACGGCCGTCACATTACGCTTGGCAATGTCCGGCTGCTGATCGCCATTGCGGCTGCCGCCGCCGCGTGGATGTCTCTGGTGAATCACGCCTTCAATCCGGCGTGGATCTTCGCGCCCATTGCCGTATTTCTTCCGTTGATTCCCATCCACGGAAGAGTCCTTCGCCAGCGTACGCTGGCGCGGCGCGCCATCCTGTTTTATGAGCGCGGACTCGCACGGATCGAAGATCGATGGTCGGACTGGGGTGAGCAGGGTGTCCGCTTCCAGGACCCGAACCACCCGTATTCGGGAGACCTGGACATCTTCGGTCCCACCAGCCTCTTTCAATTGTTGTCTCAAGCCCGCACGCGGGGCGGCGAGGATACGCTTGCTCACTGGCTGCAGCATCCCGCGAATGCCGATGTCATCCGGCGCCGGCAGCACTCCGTGAATGAACTTCGCGGATACCTTGACCTCCGCGAAACGTTGTTCACCCTCGGCGAGGATGCTCGCGATACGGTACATTCCGGGCATCTGATCCATTGGGCGGAATCTCCGCTCATCCTGGATTCACGCAGGCTGCGGCTCTCCGCGGCACTTCTCAGCGCCGGCATGGCCGGCGCGGTACTCACCGTTCTGTACACGGACTTTAACGGCGCGCTGGCTATTATGCTTAGTATCGTTGGCGCTTTCGGATACTGGCTGCGGAATCGGGTACTTGCGGTAATCACAAGAGTCGACGAGGCGGTTCAAGAGCTCGGACTTCTCGAAGCGACGCTCGCCGCGATCGAGAAGCATCCGTTTGAGTCGCCACACCTCGTCGATCTCCGCCAGCGCCTCACCGCCTCGGAACCCATCGCCAAGCTGCACCGGCTGGCGGAACTCATCGACTCGCGCGACAATCCTATACTCCGTGCATTCGGTCCTCCCTTGTTGTATGGCACCCATCTCGCCTTCGCGGTGGAACGATGGCGGGCACGGCATGGCCCATCGGTCCGTGGATGGCTGGACGCCGTGAGTGAAATGGAGGCTCTTCTCTCGCTGGCGGGATATGCGGCCGAGCATCCCGAAGATCCCTTTCCGGAGATCGTCGAAGAGCACATTTTCGAAGGCCACCAGATGGGACATCCTCTTCTTCCCGGATGTGTGCGGAACTCGATCCGGCTGGATGAGGCGGCGAGTCTGATCTGCATCAGTGGCTCCAACATGTCCGGGAAGAGCACATTTTTAAGGACTACTGGAATCAATGTGGTACTGGCGATGGCCGGGGCGCCTGTGCGCGCAAAACGTCTGCGCCTGTGCCCTTTGCAGGTAGGTGCGGCAATCCGGGTTACGGATTCGTTGCAGGGCGGCACCTCCCGCTTCTATGCCGAGTTGAAACGCCTGCGCCAGATCGTCGATCTGACCGCCAAGCCCTTTCCGGTGCTCTTTCTGCTGGACGAACTGCTCAGCGGCACCAATTCTCATGACCGTCGAATCGGGGCCGAGGGGATCGTTCGGGAACTACTTAGACGGCACACCCTCGGGTTGATTACCACTCATGATCTGGCACTCACGGCGATCGCAAAGGATAATGCGCACTTCGAGGATACGCTTGTCGACGGCCAGCTTCACTTCGAGTTCACCCTGCGCCCGGGAGTCGTTCAGAAAAGTAACGCTCTGGAGCTGATGCGATCGATTGGGTTGAACGTGTAACAGCACTGCGGCCCGTTGTAAAATAGAATACAAATTTTCGGCAGGAGAACGACCCATGCCCACTTGTCGCTCGTTCAGCACGCTATTCGCCCTCGCATCCGGTATTGCCTGTGGCGCGGAAATAACCAGCCGTGATTTTTACGCCGCAATCCGCACCAACGACCTTGCCGCACTCAAAACCTTGGCTGCATCGCCCAGCGTGGATATTCGCGATACGCGAGGTTCCACGCCGCTGATGCATGCAGCGGCTATCGGTAGTATCGAAGCCATGAAGCTTCTCGTGGCGGCCGGCGCGGACGTCAATGCAAAGAACGGCCTCGATACCACCGCCTTGATCTTCGCCGCTCTCGATCCCGCTAAAATTCGTGTGCTGGTCGAGGCCGGAGCGGAGGTGAATGTGGCCTCCAAGCTCAAGCGCACGCCGCTGCTGGTGGCGGCCGGTAGACCGGGATCGGTGGACGCCGTGCGTCTCCTTCTCGCCAAAGGCGCCGATACGAAGGTTGCCGATGTTCGCGGTAACACTCCAGTGCTCGAGGCGGCCCGTGTGGACGACATCGAGATGTTACGGCTCCTGCTGGAGCATCCGGCGGAGCTGAATGCCGGCGATTTCATCGGAATGACTGCGCTGGGCTGGGCGGCGGGGCACTCCAATCTGGCCGCTGTTAAGCTCTTGCTCGCCAAGGGGGCCGATGTCAATGCGTCGCACCGGCGCGAACTGAAAGTGAAGAACGGTATCATCGCGGTTTCTAAAGTAACTCCGTTGATGGCCGCCGCTCCGCGCAAATCGGTAGCGGTCATCAAAGCACTGCTCGACGCGGGCGCGGACGTGAATGCAAAGGAAGCCCGGGGAATGACCGCTCTCATGCTCGCCATCGCTTCCGACAGCTCTGATCCAACCGTTGTCCGCCTGTTGCTCGACCGCTCGGCGGAGCGCGAGGTAAAGAGTCTGGAAGGCGAAACGGCATTGGATTGGGCGAGAAAATTCGGCAGGCCGGAGGCCATTCGTCTGCTCGGCGGGACCCCTGGTCAAACGGCTCCGGTCGTGAAGACCGCCGGCCGGCAGCAAGCCGATGTTCGAGCAGCCATCGGCCGCGCCGTCCCGCTGCTCCAAAGTTCGTCCACCGAATATTTCAAACAGAGCGGTTGTGTTGGTTGCCACCATCAAAGCCTGATCGGAGCGGCGGTGGCCGCCGTCCGCAAGGCGGGTCTTCCAACCGATGAAGGAATGGCGGCGGAGCAGTCCCGTGTACTGAAGATAGAACTGCAGTCCCAGCGGGACGCCGTTCTGCAAGGGGTTTTCATCAGTGTGGACGGGATTGCCTATTCGCTATTCCCCTTGGCGCAGCAAGGTTATCCGGCGGATGAGATTACCGACAGCCTGGTTGCCGCCATGGCCTCGCAACAGCAGGCCGACGGAGGTTGGGGAATTTTTCCGGTCGCACGTCCTCCTCTCGAGGACAGCTCCATCGTCCGCACAGCGCTGGTCGCGCGAGCCCTTCGGCGTTTTCCCATTCCGGCCCGCCAGGCGGAGTTCGATCGGAGAATCGCCAAAGCGCGTGAATGGTTGATAAAAGCCCGTCCGGAAACTTCTTATGAACGAGCGTTTCAACTGATGGGCATGAAGGATCTGGGCGCTGAGCCGCGAGTATTGGACGGCATGGCCGCGGAGCTTCGCCGGTCGCAACGGCCGGACGGGGGATGGCAACAGCTCCCGACGCTGCCGAGCGACGCCTACGCCACCGCGGTCGCGCTCTATGCTTTGCGCCAGGCCGGCATGAAGCCGGCGGATCCGGTATATTCGCGCGGCATGCGCTATCTGCTGTCGAATCAGAAGGAGGATGGATCGTGGTATGTGGCCAGCCGCGCCCCCAAGGTACAACCGTACTTTCAAAGCGGCTTCCCACACAACCACGACCAGTGGATCTCAGCCGCGGCCACGGCTTGGGCGGTTATTGCGCTGGCGGAGGCAGCGGAGCCCAACCAAAGTTCCGCATCTCTCCGTTGAATCGTTACCGATGAGGTCGAAGCCGGAATATAAGAAGATCTCGCTAAGGCGTGGGAAGCCGGATCGTTGGAATCCAGCCGGAGTGCGAATCATCCAAGCAGACTAAGGATGGCTTTAAGTTCCTTGCGTATGTCGTCCAACGCTG
>DATLCW010000178.1:0-23707 GCA_035526195.1 Bryobacteraceae bacterium | reverse complement strand
CGGGAAACATGGGTTGGATTGAAGTGATCTGCGGGCCGATGTTCTCCGGCAAGAGCGAGGAACTAATTCGCCGTCTGCGCCGGGGCATGATTGCTCGTAAGCGCGTGGAGGTGTTCAAGCCGCTCATCGATACGCGCTATTCCGCCGATGAAATCGTTTCCCATGCGGATCAGCGATTGAAGGCGGACGTGGTCGCCGGCGCCCAGGCGATTCTGGAACGGCTGGACTGGCGAACGCAGGTTGTGGGAGTCGACGAGTCCAACTTCTTTGGCCCGGACCTTGTGGACGTAGCCAGTCAATTGGCCGATAGCGGCAAGCAGGTGATCATCTCCGGCCTCGATACCGACTACATGGGAAGACCGTTCTATCCGATGCCGGAATTGCTTTGCATTGCGGAGACGATTACAAAAACGTTGGCAATCTGCATGCGTTGTGGAAACCCGGCGAAACACACGCAACGTCTGGTAGAGAGCGACGATCTGATCGTTGTGGGGGCTGCGGGAATGTACGAAGCGCGATGCCGGCGTTGCTTCGAGCCTGGCGTGCCCAAACAGGAGTATTTCGAATTCGCCCGGCCTGGCTTGCGGCAAAAAGCCTAAACGTCCGTGAAATCTTTGGTTTAGAATAATAGCTGCATGCCATTTTTTGAGTAAGGAGTGGACCGTGAGTGAGCATACCCCTACGACCTATGTCCAGACGCCGCATTCCGGTGCGTCAAACGTGAAGATTGCCATCTTGTTCGGTGCTGTCCTCGCCCTGCTGGCCTCCAACGTTTACCTGTTTCTGCAGGTAGACCATGTCCGCACGGACATGGGAAAGCAGAAGGAAGCCCTGCAGACCGAGATCGCCAATCTGCGGGAGGCGTCGTCGGTTACCGCCCAAACCAACCGCCGCACGGCGGAGACTCTGCGCGACGAACTCGAGACGGCGCGGCGCCAGGCCGCCATGGCGGTGGGGCAGGCGAAAACCGATGCGGAAGCGAAAGTGACGGAGCTGCACAAGCGCCTCGAGAATGAGCAGAAGCGCGCGGCGGCGCAAGCGCAGCAGTTCAAGAGTGAAATCACCGAGGTGAAAAAGGACGCTTCGGAGACCAAGGAAAAAGTTGCCGACGTCGATAAGGAAGTCGGTGTCGTGAAGAGCGATGTCGCTTCCACCAAGTCGGAGTTGGACAAACAGATCGCGACTTTAAAGACGGTGCAAGGGGACATGGGCGTGCAGAGCGGCCTGATTGCCACCAACGGCAAAGAACTGGGGGCGTTGAAAGCGCTCGGCGAGAGAAACTACTTCGACATCAACCTCGGCAAGACGAAGGCTCCCGTGAAGGTTGGCGACGTCATGCTTCTGCTAAAAAAGGTGGATCAGAAAAAGAACAAATACACCGTGGAAGTCTGGGCGGATGACAAGCGCACAGAGAAGAAGGATAAAAACATCAACGAGCCGATCCAGTTCTATACTTCGAAAGCCAAGATCCCCTATGAGATCGTGGTGAATGAAGTGAAGAAGGATCAGATCGTGGGCTATCTTTCCACGCCAAAAGTAACCAACGCGCGCTAAGCGCTACTTCTGCGTCAACACCGTAACCTTAGGGCAGAACTCCAAAGGCATGGGCGCAAGACCCGCATTCCGATACAATAAATAAATCCCTTTGGGGAAGGAGATTGTATGATGTCCCGACGCGAGCTTGTCGCTTCCGGTTTGGCCGTCGCCAGCCTTCAGGCGGCTAAGAAAACCTACTCATGGATGGAAATCGATCGCATGCTCGCCCGCGGAGACGTACGCGGCAAGTTGAGCAAAGACGATTTGCCGACGCCGGCCCTCACCGTCGATCTGGATGCATTCGAAGGCAATTGCAGGAGGATGATCGATTACGTCAAAGGCAAAGGGCGCGCCATCCGGCCGCACGCCAAAACGCACAAATGTCCCGAGATCGCGAAGTATCTGATCCGCCACGGGGCCGTCGGCGCCTGCTCGGCAAAGCTGAGCGAGGCCGATGCTCTCTCCGACAACGGCGTGGGCGGCTTGTTGATTACTACCGCGGTGATCGGCAAAACGAAGATCGAGCGGGCGATGGCCTTGGCGCGGAAGCGGCCAGATACCATCTTCAGTGTCGACAACGCGCAGAATGTCCGCGATCTCAACGATGCGGCGGCGGCGGGCAAACTCAAGGTAAATGTCGCGATTGATCTTTTCGTCGGCAACAGGACCGGGATACAGCCGCTGGATCCCGCGGTGGCGCTGGGAGAGATCATTTCCCAACAGCCGCATCTGCAGCTGGCGGGACTTCAGGCGTACGCCGGCCACGCCTCGCATACCGTCGGATTCGAGAATCGCAAACGAGTGTCGCACGAAGCAATGAATCCAGCGGCGGAGACGCGCCGCATTCTCGAGCAGAAGGGAATCTCCTGCTCCTTGCTCTCGGGTGGCTCCACCGGCACATACAACATCGATACGGAGATCGACGGCATTACCGAGCTGCAACCCGGCAGCTTTATGTTCATGGATGTCGATTATAACCGCATCGGCTCGCAATCGGGCGATGAAGTGTATAGCGATTTTAAGAATTCCCTGTTCGTGATCGCTACCGTCGTGAGCAAGCCGAAAGACGAGCAGGCGATCGTCGATGGGGGACTGAAGGCCTTCTCCACGGATAAGCCTTACCCTCCGCAGTGGCGCGGAGGCTCGGAACTGCCCTATGCCTTCGCAGGCGACGAGCATGGCCGCCTCACGATGAAAGAAGGCAAACGAGTGAATGTGGGAGACCGGCTGGAGTTCATCATTCCTCATTGCGATCCATCGGTGAACCTCTACGACCGTCTGTACGCCGTGCGTGGCGATCAGGTGGAAGCGGTGTGGGCTATTGCCGGCCGCGGAAGATCGCAGTAAACTCGCGAGCGGGTAGCGGCCCGGGATACAATTGCCGATCATGCGTCGATTCGTATTCTCGTGCATTTTGCCGGGGCGTCTTGGATGGACGCAGACGGATTCCGCCTGGACTCCGGACTTTTCCATGCGGGAGCGCATCGCGGAGGCCGTGCCGTCTCCACATGGAAGGATGGCGGCGTGGACCCGGACGAGGCATCTCGATTGGATGGAGAAATACGTTAAATGAAACAATTGTTGCTAATTTTGTTTTTGACCTCGGGCGTACGGGCGGAGAACATTGCCCTGCCGGGGTTACAGCAGCCGGTAGAGGTTCTGCGCGACAAGTGGGGCGTACCCCATATCTATGCGAAGACCACCGGCGATCTGTTCTTTGCGCAGGGTTATATGGCGGCGCGCGATCGTCTGTTCCAGCTTGACCTTTGGCGGCGGATCAATAGCGGCAATCTTGCCGAGGTACAGGGACCTTCCGCTTTGAGGCGCGACCGTATTGCGCGGCTGGTGCGTTTCCGCGGCGATTGGGACAAGGAATGGCGCACCTATGCTCCCGATGCGAAGGAGATTGTCTCGTCATTTGTGCGGGGAATCAACGGGTACATCGATAGTTTGCATGGGAAGCTTCCGCTGGAGTTCCGGTTGGCGGGGTATGCTCCGGGGAAGTGGACGCCTGAGGATTGCGTGGCGCGCGTCGCCGGCTTGCTGATGACGAGAAACCTGCTAAAGGAAGTGGAGCGGGCGATGGATGTGCGCGATTATGGGCTCGAACTGTCGCTGAAAGTTCGTCCCTTGGACCCGTTGATCCGGCTCGAAGTGCCCGCGGGGCTGGACTTGAAGCCGTTCTCGCCCGAGATTCTGCAGGACTATCAGGCCGCGATCGGGGTGGGCCGCATCGAGGTGGAGCAGGGCAGCAATAACTGGGTCATCGACGGAACACGCTCGGCGACGGGGAAGCCGCTGTTGGCCAACGATCCGCACCGGCCCATCAATATCCCTTCGCTGCGAAAGACGGTTCATCTGGTGGGGCCTGGCTGGAACGTGATCGGCGCGGGAGAGCCGGCGCTGCCCGGCATCGCGCTCGGTCATAACGAAGAGGTGGCGTTCGGATTTACCATTGTCGGGATCGATCAAGCCGATCTGTATGTGGAACGCTTGAATCCCGCGAACGCCGGCGAATACTTTTACAAAGGTTCCTGGCGCAAGATGGATAAGATCCAGGAAAAGGTGATGGTAAAAGGGCGCGGCGCCGAAACGGTGGATCTGCACTACACGGTACATGGTCCGGTGATTTTTGAGGATTCCAAAAACCAACGGGCGTATGCCCTGAAGTGGGTGGGCGCTGAACCAGGAGGGGCGGGATATCTCGGCGCGCTGTCGCTTTCCCGGGCAAAGAACTGGAAAGAGTTCCTGAAGAGCGTGGCGAATTATAAGGTGCCGTCGGAGAATATTGTGTACGCCGACCGCGCGGGTAATATCGGATGGGTGGCGTCCGGTCTGGCTCCCATCCGCAGGAATTGGAGCGGCTTGCTTCCGGTGCCGGGTGATTCCGGGGATTATGAATGGAGCGGGTTTTTAAGGATCGATCAGCATCCCCAGGAGTACAATCCCGCACGGCACTGGATCGCCACGGCCAATCATAATATTCTCCCCAAGGGGTACGGGAAGGCACTGAACTATGAATGGGCCGCTCCGTTCCGGCATCAGCGTTTAGTGGAGCTGCTGCAGGGGGACCGCAAGCTGAGTACCGCGGATTTCGAACGCATGCAGCAGGATGTGACCAGTGTGGCGGCGAAGCAATTTCAACAGGTCCTGCGCAAGCATGCGGCAGCGGCGAAGGCTCCGATGAAGGAGATCTACGACCGCATGCTGCGATGGGACGCGCGCATGAGCGCGGATTCCGTCGAGGCGATGATCTTCTCGGTATGGATGGCGCGGCTGCCGGAATTTCTGGTGGATTCGCCGATCGCGTCACGGATGGAGCCGGCCACAACGCTGCGCCTGCTGGACACGGAGAAGGACGACCGCGCGCTTCGCCTGGCATACGATCGCACATTGCTTCACTTGGAGAAGACGCTGGGTAAAGATCGCAAGCAATGGCAATGGGGCAAGGTGCATACCATCCAGTTTGAACATCCGCTGCGAGTGCCCGCGAAGTACGCGGCGCAGTTTCATCGCGGTCCGATTCCGCGGCCGGGGGATGGGAACACCGTGAACGCCGCCAGTGGGACGAACTTTCGTCAAACCAATGGCGGCTCTTACCGCCAGATTATCGATGTGTCCGATTGGGACCGGTCGGTGATGACCAATGTTCCCGGGGAGTCGGGCGACCCGCAGAGTCCGCACTATAGTGACCTGCTGGAGGATTGGGCAGCGGGACGGTATCACCCGTCGCCTTATTCGAGGAAAGCGGTGGAAGAGGCGACCACGGAACGAATCCAACTGATTCCGGCGGTGAAGTAATCGCACGCCGTCGTTGAACCGCGAACGCCCCACGCCGGAGCTATTCTGGATCTTATGAAGGCGCGAGTATCCTTGATCCGCAGTGCAATCGGGCTGGTGGCGCTGGCCGCCGCCGCCCAGGATTTCAGTTCCATTCTTTCCGGGGTGAGCCGCCAACTGGAGAAGAACGCAAAAGTGACGGCGTTGCGCTTTAACTGCGTGCCCGCGGATTGCAGGGTGCGGCCGCTGGAAACGATGATTGTCCAGGTGCTGGTGGATGGAGAGATTTCGGTGGCGAACGGTGATCCGAGGAAAGGCCGTCTGCACCGCACGCCGGGTCCCATGAAGGTCGTAGATAAAGAGGGAGGCTGGCTTTCAAAACCTTTCAAGTTTCAGGGAGCGGATGGCGGCGGATACGTCGACTCCGGCGCGACCGGTATCGGCGGAATCTTCGGCAAGGTAGCGGGCGACTACACGGTGATGGATTCGTTCCTGTACACCGCCCCGGAGACGGCCGGCACATACACCTTGGAAAACGAAACGGAAGGGATCAAGTCGCAAGTAAAAGTAACCGTGGACGCCGCAGCCGCGACTATGAAGGTTGCGGAAACTTCCACGTTTGGCGTCGAGGACAAGTCCAACGAGCCATACCGCGCCCTGGCGGAGCATTATGCGCCGATGGTGGCGCAGGAAACCTGGTGGATGCCTAAGGCCGACATCCCCACACGATTCGACTACGACAACGATTTTCTGGGCGGCAACAATTGGGAGAATCTCGAAAAAGGCACCTCACAGGCGTACGTGCACTACGCGGTGATCGAAACCTCCACGCACTGGTTTCTCATTTACAATCTCTTCCATCCGCGTGATTACTCCGATAAATGTGTCGTTGGCAGTTGCCATGAGAATGATAACGAAGGGCTCATTTTAACGGTGCGGAAGGAAGGGAGCGAATTTGGAAAGCTCCTCGCGATGGAAACTCTGGCGCATGACAATATTTACTCTTTCACCAACGACAGCACGATCCGCAACGGGATTCATGACATCGACGGACCCATCGAATTTTATGAGACCTCGCATCCGGTAATTTTTGTTGAATCCGGCGGGCATGGCATCTACGGAACGGGCCTCAAAGCGAGGAGCGGTTATTCCCTGGACAAGGATGAGTTCACCGCGAGTACGGGCACGACTTTCGTCTATAAGGGTGTGGCCGAGAGAGCGAAGCATGCCAATGACCGGAAAGTGGGTTATGAGCTTTTGCCGATTTTGACGCATTGGTGGGCGCGCGCCGCCGGCGATTCGGGCGCGCGGACGTTCGACTCCTACCTCCTCTATCGACCCTTTGGCGGCCGGCCCGCGGCGAAGGCGGCGGCACTCGGTCTCACTTTCTATGGCCGAAAAGAGGCGGCGAATAAAGCAAAACCATTCTGGGGCTGGCATGACAACAGGACCTTGAAAGCCAAAGTGCTCGCGGTAGGGCAATGGGGCCTCGACCCGGCCTATGCGGTCAGCCGCGACCTGCTGTTTCCAAGCGAGATGCCGTTCTCGCTGGAATACACCTACAATCCCTATCTGGGCATCGGCGAGGCTGCGCCGCCCTCATCAGCGGCGGTTGTCAGCACCGGGACCGTGGCCGTAGGTTCTCCAGCAGCCAGGGAAGGCTGGGTGGAAGTGGAGGCGGTCGTCGATTCGTCTGTCGTGTTTCACTTGGGTCCACAGGGAATGACATCGGAGACACTCAGCGGCCAACCTGTGACAAACCCAAAGATCGAATCGAGCGGACCAGTGCCGCCGGGCGCCACCTGGTCGGTCGTAAAAAAATCCGGCCGTGGCGAGGTGAGCTTGGTGGAGCAGCCGTCGGAATCCAACGGGCAGCTATTGAAGGTCCGGGTGAATGACACAAAGAGCGGCCCCGGCCATTACGTGTTCCGCGCCACGTGGAGACGTTAGGCGGGCGCGTCCAGAACGGCGCGCACGGTAGCGGCCAGCGCGGCCAGGGAGAACGGCTTCTGCAGGAAGCCTTCCCCGGGCGGTAGGATCCCCGCCGCCAGCGCCGGATCGTCGGTGTAGCCCGAGATGTAGAGCACTTTCAAAGCGGGCCGGCGCTGACGGAGCCGCTCAATGAGTTGAGGGCCGCGCAAACCTGGCAGGATCACGTCACTAACGGCGATGTGGATCACACCGGCAAACTCATCGGAGAGACGCAGAGCCTCCTCCGGACTGGCGGCGGTGAGCACCTTGTAGCCCTGGCGGACGAGGATCCGGGTCACCAGGTTACGAATGCTCTCCTCATCGTCAACCACCAGGACGGTTTCCGGCGCCGGCGCGGGCGGCGCGGTTTTGGGGGAGGAAATAACGGGCGCCCCACCCGGCTGAGGCATGGCGGCGAGTGGGAAGTAGAGCTGAAACGCCGCGGCCCCTTCTCCTACCGGCTGCGCTTCTACCCAGGCGCCCATTTGGCGCAATTGCGAGAAGATGGACGCGAGGCCAATACCGGGAGACGTATCGCCCGCGGCAAAATAAGGCTCACACCAGTGAGCGAGCCACTGTTGCGAGATTCCTTGGACAGGCCCCAGGCGCAGAGTGGCGAATGCGCCTCGGGAAAAATCATCGGCGAAGTCCGATATCAGCGTTTGTCTGCCGGTCTCGACAATCAGGGAGTTGCCTGAGGAGAGCTTTGCTCTCGCGTAATCGGCTAGCGCGTGGATTGCGTCCCGGAGTCTTGCCGGATCGACCGGCACCGGCAACACGCCGGGATGCAAGCGAAGCTCCGCCTGCAAGTTGAAGTCGCGCAGCAACTGGTTCAGATCCGCGCTCTGCGGATGGCTGGCGGGCGGACGTCCGAACTGGAGCATCTGCTGGGTCGTGGAGACGCCGCGGTCGGCCGCTTTGCGAATTTCGTTGAGGGAAGCCCGCGCGTCGTCGTCGCCGGCGGCGATACGTTCCGCGAGCACTTCGGTATAGCCATTCACGATCATCCAAAGATTGTTGAACTCATGAGCCACATGTTGGGACAGGCGCATCGCCGCTTCCATTTCGCGTACCTGCACCAACCGGTCCACGCGCCCGCGGCGTACCGTTTCATCGGTGGTAAGGATCTCCAGCGCCAGCACCTTGCCGTCGCGGGAAACCGGATGAATGCGATCGCAGAGCCACACGACGTACCCATCCGCTCGCAGCGCCCGGTATTCGACCACCGCTTCCGCCCCTGATTCCATTGCCGCTTCGTAGACCCACGCTGTTCGCGTCTGGTCTTCCGGATGAATCCGCTTCATCCACGCCAGCACGCCGCCGGTTCCCAGCAGCCGCGCCGGTCCCGGGTTGGCAAACTCGACTTCACCCGACTCGGCATCGATTCGCCAGACGGCGGCTCTCAGCTCTTCGAGCACTTTCGCCGCGGGCGAGCCCGCGTAGTCGGGCTCTTCCAATACAACGAGCGCCTCCGTGGGTTTGGCCTGGTACCTATCGAGAACGGGAAGTACCGTTAACCTGGAGGGCCGGCTCACACCTTCCGCATCCATGGCGGTAAAGGCGATTCCAGTTTGTGGGAGATTGGTATCGAGCGCCCGCGGAACCGCTTCCTTCACTACCGCCGCCGGCAGCAGATCATCCAGCTTGCGCCGGGGATCGTCAGCCGGAAGGTTCAAACTGCGGCGGAACGCACGGTTCACCGAGGAGAGGCTCAAATCGCGCCTTACAATCGCCAGCGGCGATGGCACCAGAGCCAAAATTTCCTGGTAATAGCGCGTCTCATTCTCGACAAGCGTCAGCAGCTTGGCAACCTCCCGCGCTGTAAAGATGTCGAGGTCGATTCGATCCAAAAAAGCTCTCCTTAGGCAGGACGCGTGCGACACGCCACATATGCAGCTTGGGGCTTGGGACCGGCGGGAACAAGAGAGCAGGGGCCTGGATTGTTGTAGTACTGTTTGGCCGTTGGTTCTGGTTCCAGGATCAGGGATAGAGACGGCTGATGAACCATCCGCCGGAGCCTGTCATGGTGTATAGAATGCGGTCGTGAAGGCGGCTGGGGCGCCCTTGCCAGAATTCAATAAACTGCGGGCGGAGGCGGTATCCCCCCCAATACGGGGGGCGGGAAGGCGGGGTGTCGCGGTACTGCTCGCTCAGTTGGGCGGTCCGCGCTTCCAGAACCGCGCGGTGCGGAAGGCGCGCGCTTTGTGTCGAGGCACAGGCTCCGATCTGAGCGGCCAACGGGCGCGACTGGAAGTAGGCGTCGCTTTCCGCCGGTGCGACTTTGGCCGTCTGGCCGTGGATGCGTACCTGGCGTTCGAGCTCATTCCAATAAAAGACAAGTTCGGCGCGGGGATTCGCCGTTAGGTCCCGGCCCTTCCGGCTTTCGTAGTTCGTGTAGAACACGAACCCATCGGAATCGAGTCCTTTGAGGAGAACGATTCGAGCGGAGGGGTCGCCGTCGGGGCTGGCTGTGGCCAGAGTCATGGCATTCGGTTCGCGAAGACCGGCTTCTACCGCCTGCCGCAGCCACATTCTGAATTGAACCAGCGGATCGGGGTCAATGGAAGATTCGTCGAGCGACTGGCGCTGATAGTCCTGGCGGATCGCGGTAAAGTCCACCTAGTGCAGCCCCTGGCGCTCAAGCAAGGCGCCGGGATCCGGATCGCGGCCCCGGAACCCGCGGAACAACTCCACCGGGTCTTCGCTATCGCCCTTGGCCAACACGTGCCGCCGAAACCGCAATCCAGACTCGCGATCGAAGATGCCCTTCTGCAGAAAGAGCGCGAACGCATCGGCTTCCAGCACCTGCGCCCATTTATAGGAATAATAACCGGCGCCGTATCCCACCGGATTATCAAACAAGTGGGTAAACGCGAGCACGGCGGCATGCTCCGGCGGCAATACAGGCCGGGAGAACTGCTGCAAAATCTCCCGCGTGTAAGTTACGACATCCCCATCCTTCGCCGGATCGTACTCGCGATGCAGCTTCAAATCCATGATGCCGAAACTCAACTGCCGCATCTGCACGTTCGCCACGCGGTAATTACGGGCTTTGCGCAGCTTCTGGAAGAGACTTTCCGGAATCGGCTCGCCCGTTTCCCAATGGCGCGCAAAGAGATCGAGCGACTCCCGCTCCCAGCACCAGTTCTCCATGATTTGCGACGGCAGCTCGACAAAATCCCAGGCCACACGGGTTCCCGAAAGGCTGCGCACCTCTACGCGGCTTAAACAGTGATGCAGCAGGTGCCCGAATTCGTGGAAAATCGTTTCCACTTCGCGATGCGTCAGCAGCGCCGGTTTGCCCGCCACCGGGGCTGTCATGTTGCCGCTGATCACGCCCACGTGATGACGCGAGGGGACGGCGGGCGCACCGGTGACGAACGCATCCATCCAGGCGCCGCCGCGCTTGTTCTCCCGCGGGAACCAATCGGCGTAAAACGCGCCCAACACCTGATCTCCCTCACGAATCTCGTAATACCTGACGTCTTGGTCCCAGGCCGGCACTCCCGTGACCTCCACTACGTCCACGCCATAAAGCCTGGTGACCGTTTCAAACATTCCGCTCAGTACACGTTCTAAAGAAAAGTAAGGCCGCAGTTCCTCTTCATCGAAGTCATATTTCGCTCTGCGCTCTTTCTCCGAGTAGTAGGCGACATCCCAGGGAGCAAACTCGGGGGCTTGCGGCCCTTCCATCTGGCGGCGAAAGTCGAATAGCTGATCGTTCTCCGCGTCAGCCGCGGCACTGCTTTTTTGCCGCAGGTTTTCGAGAAACTCCATCGCGCCTTCGCCGGTCTTCGCCATGCGGTCCACAATCACCATGTCCGCAAAGTCCTGAAAGCCCAGCAGCCGTGCTTTCTCGGCTCGTAATTGAAGAATGCGCGGTACGATGGTGCGATTGTCCAGTTCGCCCGATGCCGCCCGCGTCTGATACGCGCGGTAAAAACGCTCCCGCACCGAGGCGTCGTCCAGATAAGTAGTGAGCGCGACGTAGCTCGGCGCCTGCAAGGTGAATCGCCATCCCTCCTTCTCCTTCGATCTGGCACTGGCGGCGGCGGCGTCCAGCGCGCTCTCCGGCAGCCCGGCCAACTGAGCAGGATCGGTGAACACCTCTTCATAGGAGTTGGTCGAATCCAGCACGTGTTGCGAAAACTTTGTGGTCAATTCCGCTATCTCGACGTCGATGGCCGCCAGCCGCGCCTTTCCAACTTCCGGTAAGTCGGCCCCGTGACGGCGAAAGAAGTCGAGTGTTTTCTCGAGGTGGCGCTTGCGGACACCCTGCAACGCCCGCGCTTCCGCAGTTCCGGAAAACGCCTTGATGGCTTTCCACAGACCTTCATGCAGCGGGATGCGGGAGTAGAATTCGCTCACTTTCGGCTGGATGGCATTGCGGGCGGCGCGCATCGCCGGCGTGGTGGCCGCGTGCTCCAGATGATGGATCAGGGTCACGGCATAATCCAACCGCTCGGTGGACTCATCGAGCGCCCAGAGCGTGTTCATCCATGTGCGCGCACTCGCATCGCGCGCAATCGTCTCGATAAGCCTCCGGGCATCGGAAATCAGCTCGTCGATCGCAGGCTCAACGTGTTCCGGACGGATCTGTTCAAAAGGAATTGGAATCTGGATGGAAACCAGCGGGTTCATAAACGTCCTCGAGGTGATGTGTCAGTCGATGACCTGATCGAGCAGCCCCAGCAGGCTGCGGGCGCGCTGCTGCACTCTGTCTCGCGTCGCCTGCAGTTGCTGCTCGCTGGTGTGCAAGCGATCGGCAAAATGGAGACACGCAAGAATCGCCAGCCGGGCCGCATCGGCATTGGGAGACCGCGCGGCGATGCCGGTAATCAGCTCATCCACCTGTTGAGCCAATTCCAATACCTCGCGGTCCTCACCGGTGGTGAGCAAGGTGAAGGTCTGGTTGGCAATGGTGACCCGGACCGGATGCTTCTCCCTGTTCCCGGTCTCCATGGCGTATGCCTAGCTTGCGCTTAACAGATCCATTTGCCCCAGCAGTTTCTCGATCCGCGTACGGACCTGTTTCCGTTCCGTCTTCAGCGAATCGAGCTCCGTGCGAAGGGCCGCGGTTTCCTGTTGGGATTCCACCAGCGATTGTCCCACCGCTTCCTTGGCCTGGTGGGTACTGGCGACCTTCGCCGTCAGATCCGCGTTCTCCTTCCGGAGCGCCGCCACCAGATCCACGGCTTTCAGGATGCGTTCTTCAAGGCTTGCTAAGAACTCATCGTCTTCCCGAATCGGTTCCATGCGATTAACTCGTTTGCGGCAGGGCGCCTTTGGCCTTATCCACCAGCGTGCGGAACCCGTCCGCATCATTCAAGGCGAGATCGGCCAGGATTTTACGGTTCAGTTCGATGCCGGACTTCTTCAGACCGTCCATAAAGCGGCTATAGGAGATGCCGGCATCCCGGCAGGCAGCCCCGATACGAACAATCCAGAGCTCGCGGAAGTCGCGTTTCTTTCGCTTCCGGCCTACATATCCGTACCGCAGCGCCTTCTCGACGGCTTCCTGTGCGGAGCGATGCAGCTTGCTCTTGGTTAGAAAAAAACCGGAGGCGCGTTCTAATGTCTTATGACGCGACGCCCGGCGTTTGGTACCACGTTTTACTCTCGGCACGTTTGTCTCCTTGGGTGTATTCAGTTAAAGGGATCTTGACGATCCCTGGCGGGCTATACAGGCACGTGCCGTGCTCCGTTCGCACCACCGGTTGGCCGCCTTTTCAGGCGTAAGGCAGCATTGCTTTGACGGCGGGCTGATTCGTCCGGTCCATCACCACTCTCCGCGTCAGCTTACGCTTCCGGGAGTTGGATTTGGACGTCAAAATGTGCCGGACGAACGCGTGATGACGTGTCACCTTGCCCGATCCGGTCACTTTGAACCGTTTGGCCGCACCTTTATGTGTCTTCAATTTCGGCATACAAAATTCCCTTTGCTTGTGTTGGGGGTGGGGCGGACTCTTTATAGAGTAACACTTTTCGCCTAGGTCTACTTGCCGATGCAGAACGTGGTGAAGATTCGATTCAAAATATCGTCCGCGGTGGTCGCCCCGGTAATCGCATCCACCGGCCGTAACGCGGCATACAAATCAAGCAGCACCATTTCATGCGGGATCTGCAACTCCACCGCCGTCCGGGCCTGCTCCAGCGCCTCCACGCTCTCTTTCAAAAGCTGTTCATGGCGCGCGCTGGTGATGAAGCCCGGCTCTTGAGCCGCGTCGTCTCCTACCCCAACCGCTTGCGCGATGCGGTCCCGAAGTTCTTCCATTCCCGCACCGTTCAAAGCCGATACCAAAACGAGGCCGCCCGCGTATTCCAGGGAACGAGGCAGGTCGGCCTTGTTCCCAACGACGATGTGGCGTCCCGCCGCGCCAGCCCTTTCGAGCAAGTGCCGATCTTCCTCCGCAAGCGGCCGCGACGCATCCAGAACGATCAAAGTCAGGTCGGCATCCGCCATGGCCTGATAACTGCGCTCAATGCCGAGGCGCTCCACCACGTCCTGGCCTTGTCGAATTCCCGCCGTATCGATGAACTTCATCGGAATGCCGGCCAGAGAAGTGATCTCCGATACCGTGTCCCGGGTCGTGCCCGGCACGTCGGTAACAATCGCCCGCTCGTGCTCCAACAGCCGATTGAAGAGGCTGCTCTTGCCGACATTGGGCCGGCCCACGATCGCCAGCGTAAATCCCGAGTGAACCAATTTGCCGTAAGAGAACGTCGCCGCCAGCCGCCGCAATCCTGCGGTAACCGGGTCGAGGCGCCGCAAAATCTCCCCGCTGGGGGCGACATCCACGTCATTGTCCGCAAAGTCTATCCCCGCCTCCAGCAGCGCGATTAACTCGAGCAACTGCTCTTTGAAAGGCGCGAGCCGCCGCGAGACCGAGCCTTCGATCTGCTGGGCCGCGATCCGGGCCTGATAAAGCGTGGTGGCGTCGATCAGATCGCGCACCGCCTCGGCGCGCGGCAGATCGATCCGCCCGTTTACATAGGCGCGCAGCGTGAACTCGCCCGGCTCCGCCAGCCGCGCTCCATGCGCGCAGGCACGTTGCAGGCAGTGCTGCAACACGACCGGCGAGCCATGGCAGGAAATCTCCACCACATCCTCGGCGGTGTAGGATCGTGGTTTGGCGAAGTAGCTGACCACCACATGATCGACGCTCTGATTGTCGTCGCCGGGCAAAATGGCAAGAAAGCTGTGCCACGGTTCCCAAGAGGCGCCCTTCGGGATGTGCAACATATTTTCGCAGATCGCCCGAGCGTCCGGGCCGGAGAGCCGCACCACGCCAATTCCCCCACGACCCGGGGGCGTGGAGAGAGCGGCAATCGTGTCCTGAAGCTTCAAAGTGACCGCTAGCGGCGGCCGCGTCCGCCGCCTGTATCACCGGGGCCCCGCCGGTTGCGCCCACCGCGGTCCCGATCCCTGTCCCCGCCGCCTGGACGCCGTGGCGGGCCGCCATAGTCACGCCGCTCAAAGGGGCGCGGCGGCGGCTCGGGAGGCGCCGGCATCCCCGCGGGATAAATTACCACCTGACGGAATGGCCCCACGCCGGCCGATTCACTGCGGACTTCCGGTTCATTTCGCAGCGCCAAATGTAGAATGCGCCGTTCGCGGCTGCTCATCGGGCTGAACCGGAACGGCAGCTTGCTGCGTTTCACTTTATCGGCGGCCGCCGCCGCACTTAACCGCAATTCGGCGATCCGCAGCATGCGGTAGTCGTTCGCGTCAAAACATACCCGCTCATGATGATTGGAAGGCATTTTCAGCGCTTCCATCGTCAGATACTCCAGCGCCAGCAGCAACTCCGCTTTGTTCGCCAGCACGATATCGACATCGCGGCCGGAAAAACGTATCACCAGCTCCGGGTCTTCAATCTCAGGATGAGGACTATGCCCCGGATCCACCGCGAATCGCAATTCCAGCCCAGAGCGCTCAATGATCCTGCTTAAAAAGGCTTGGATCTTCGCTCCGTGTTCCTCAACAGTGTAAATACGGTCTGCCACGTCTCTTCCAGACTAACTCTTCTTTTTCGGCCGCGGCTCGGGGAGCTTCTTCGGCACCGGCGCAGTTGTTCCCATCGTCTTGTTAAAGAAGTACTGCTGAGCGATGCCCACCACGTTGCCGGTCAACCAGTATAACACCAGTCCGCTCGCCACACTGTAGAAGATGAAAATGAACATCAGCGGCATGAACATCATGATCTTTTGCTGCTGCGGGTCGGCGGTGGTATTCGGCGTCATCTTCTGCATGACGAACTGGGTGGCAATGGTCGCGAGCGGGAGGATGCGGATTGCCAGGCTCTCCGGCTGCGACAGGTCTGTCACCCACAGCCACTGGGCGCCGCGCATCTCGATGGCAAGCGTCAGGACCTTATAAAACGCGAAAAAGAAGGGCAACTGCAAAGCCATGGGAACGCAGCCGCCCAGAGGATTTACTCCATGCCGCTTGTAGAGTTCCATGGTCTCGGTCTGCTGCTGTTGCCGCCGTGGATCCTTCAGGCTCATGCCTGTGTACTTGTCCTGGATACTCTTGATCTGCGGCTGCAACTGAGACATCTTTTTCATCGACTTGATGTTGGAGATCTTCAGCGGCATCAGCAGGATGTTGATGAGCACGGTCACTACGATGATGGACCAGCCGTAGTTGTGAATGTACCGGTCATTCACGTAGTTCAGCGCTACGAACAGCGGTTTTGCGAGAAACCAGAACCAGCCGAAATCGACCAGTTGTTCCATCTTCGGATCGATGCCGCGAAGAATATCCAGGTCCTTTGGGCCGACGTAAAACGCCGTCTTGTTGATGCCATCCCCCCCGATCGCAACTCCCGCGTGGGGTTGCTCCTTATTTGCCTCGGCGGCGAAGGGCAGTTTGTCAGACCATGTCTGCACCTCGGCCGTCGCTCCCTCTAACGGCATAGAAAGCGCGGCGAAATACGTGTCTTCGACGCCCGCAAAGTGATAGCGTCCGTTTACCGATACCGGCCCGTTCTTGGCCACCGAGGCATCGTTTGCCACCAGCTTGTTTTCCGCCGTATCGAAGTACACAACATGTTGCGTGGCGAGCGTGTTGGCCACGGTGAAGTCGCCAAATCCGCCGCGCCAGGAAATCAGGTGCGGCACTGGCCGCCCCTGCTCCCGTACTTCGCTCGAGACCTGTACCAGGTAGCGGCTTTTCGCGAACTGAAAGGACTTTTTCGAGTGGACCTTGCCGTCGGAAAACTCGAACTCCACCCCCAGCCCGTCGGGAGAGCGCTTTACCGCGTAAAGAGATTGATTGGGATCCGGAGTCAATTGCACGCCCTTCAGCACCATCGCGAAGGGAAATCCTACGTGCTCCCCAGCCACCGGGTTCACCAGTTCAACCGGCTTCTTGTTGGCATCGGGATATTTGCGCAGGACCCAACTCCGAACCACTGCGCCGCGATTGGAAAACTGGACGCTGTAAAGGTCCGTATCGACGCGAATGTTGTCATCCTGGCGCGTCTCGGTGATCTGGCCGGCGGGTGCCTCGGGCGTCAGGGCGGGGACCGCCGCCGAAGGCTGAGGCTTTGATTCCTTGGGAGCTTCCGGCTTTACCGCACTCAACTCGGCTTTCTTAAGCGGGGGCGGGGGAGCCGTATTCTTCATCACGTAGGGCGTCAGGAACAGCACCAAGCCCATCAGCACGAATGTGATGACCAGCCGTACCTCCATCGACATCTCTTTCGAGAAGGCCTTTTTCAGGCCTCCGCCGGTCTTCGAGGGTGGCCCGCTGGAGGGAACCGGATCTTTGCTGGAATTGTCCATGGGTAATGTTTAAAGACGCCTAGCGAACGGGGTCGTAGCCCCCTTCATGAAACGGATGACACTTGCTTAGCCGTTTTGAGCCCAACCAGAGGCCGCGCAGCACGCCATGTTTCTCCACCGATTGCATCATGTATTCCGAGCAAGTGGGAGCAAACCGGCAGGCGGACGGCAAAAAAGGAGAGAGCCACCGCTTGTAGAAACGAAGCAAACCCACTATGAGTTCCCGCATCGCAGCACCAGCTTACGCACTTCGCGGCAGATGGCCTCCCAGGGAGCATCATGCAAGGCTTTACGGGGATTAATGACTACGTCCCACTGCGGGCCGATCATGGCCGCTTCCAACCGGATGGCTTCCCGCACCCGCCTTCTCATGCGGTTTCTCCGCACCGCCCGCCCCAACGCCCGGGGTACGGTGAAGCCGATTCTCGGCCCCTGCAAGTCGCTGTTTGCCAATAAAAAGGCGGTGAAGAGTGGACCGGAAAATCGGGAACCATGATCATAGACCCGGCGGAAGTCTTTCGAACGAAGCAGGCGGCGCTTCTTGGGAAAAGAGAACGATGGCTGAACGTTCGAAGACAGATTACTTGGCTTTGGCAGCTCGAACCGCGCGTTCATCGCTCACCGTGAGCTTCCAGCGCCCCTTTGCGCGCCGGCGGGCGATCACCTGCTGTCCGTCCTTGCTCGACATCCGGGCGCGGAAGCCATGGGTTTTGGCGCGGCGGCGATTATTGGGCTGAAAAGTACGTTTAGGCATCTGTGAACTGGCTCCCACGCTCCGGTGGGCGCACTACTCCTCTATCTGGTAATTCCCCAAAAACAACAGTTTAGCGGGGGGAGTGGGGCTGTGTCAAACGAAGCTTTTTCGAAGGAGGACCAGACTCCCTGCCACGCTCTACTGCTTATTCGGAGGCTACGCCCACGGGTCCCCACCAACCCCGGTTGTACCGGCTGTGCAAACCTGTCAGAATGATAGATTCGAAGATCTACAGACAAAGGGGGTGAGTGAGTATTGGCTGAAGTAATGGTCCAGGATGGTGAAACTCTGGAAAGCGCTTTGCGTCGTTTTAAGCGCAAGGTGCAGCAGGAGGACATCATCAAAGAGATCAAACGTCACTCCTTTTATCTCAAGCCAGGCGAAAAGCGGCGCGTGAAAGAAGCGCTGGCACGCAAGCGGAATCGCAAGCGTAAAAGCAGGGATATCGAGTAAGATCACGGATTCACGAATAAGAAGCGCATCGGAAAGCCGGTGCGCTTTTTTGCTTTTACACGGCCCGGCGATTTCCCCACAGTTCGACATGCAGCCGCGGCGTGTAGCGATAGCCGTAGGTTTTGCAGGCTTCGACGATCCATTCCCCTCGTGCTGCCAATTGTCCGGCAGTAATTCCTTCTGGCATGAGCAGTACTTTTCCCCGCTCCGCCTTCACTTCCGCCACCACCCGGCCCACCTCCTCCAAGTCATCCGGCTGCCGCACGACAAACTTGAGCTGGTAGTCATGGCCGGCCATCAGCTTTTGGAGCACTTCGGGCTGGTACCGCAGACGATCGTGTTGCGCAGCCCATTTCCCGTCTTCCACATTCCACGGCGTGGAGTTTTGAAGCTTGGGGGAAATACTCATCAGATCGCACTCGACCTGTTGGAACACGGTACCCGCGGTCTCGATGGTGATGTGCTGCCGCATCGCCCGCATCGCCCGCGTGAGCTCTCCGATTTGCGGCTGAATCATGGGCTCGCCGCCCGTCACCACCACATGTCCGGTGGAATGAAGCCTCACGTAATCCGCCATCCGCCCGATGCTCCACTCTTCGCCTTCCGGTTTCCAGGACGTGTAGGGCGTGTCGCACCATTCGCAGCGCAGATTGCAGCCCGAAGTTCGCAGGAACACCGACGGTACTCCGCACAAAACGCCTTCGCCCTGAATCGAGTAGAACACTTCGGCGATCTTCATTCCCGGGCTACGTCAGGCGTGGGGCATAGCGATACCCGAAGAAACCGCTCGCCTCTAGCACCCACGCTTTCTGTTCCTTCAGCTCTTTTGGTTTGGTTGCGGTGGGCAGCAGCAGCACCTTGGACCGCTCCGCCCCTACCTCGCGCACCAGATTTACGACTTCTTCCATATCGGCGCGATCGCTAACTTCAAACTTCAGTTGATAATCGTAGCTCCCGATCAACTGCCGCAGAACCTCCACATCATAGGGGAGCGGCTCGAAATCCTTCCATTTCCTGGGCTGGGCCGGGTTCCGCAGCCGGACATTAATGCTCATCAGATCGCAGGGCAGTTCGACGAACACCGATCCCGACGTCTCGATCGTCGAGTGATGCTCGATACGCCGCAGGCCATCGGTGAATATGGCAAGCTCCGGCTCATGCAGCGGCTCGCCGCCGCTGATAACGGCGTAGCCATACCACTCCCTCCGCACACTTCCCAACAGTGCGCCGAGCATCACTTCCTCCTCCGGCTTCCAGCGGCTGCGCGGGGGCTGGCACCATGTCGGTCTGGGCGGGCCATCCTGAAGACAGACAAACGCGGACGGCATGCCGGCGAGGATTCCCTCGCCCTGTATGGAATAGAACATTTCGGCAATCATCATCGCGCGCGATACTCCTGTGGATCGGTCACGCCTGCTTCGGCAAAACCCTTCGCGCGCAGCAGGCAGGAATCGCAGGCTCCGCAAGCGCGGCCCTGCTCATCCGGATCATAGCAGCTAGTGGTAAGTTTGAAGTCGAGTCCGAATTCCTGCGCCATTTGCACAATCCGGGACTTCGACAAATGGATCAGCGGCGTGTGGATGCGCACCCGCAGCGTCTCTTCCACGCCGGCCCGGGTGGCGAGATTCGCCATTCGTTCGAAAGCTTGAATAAACTCCGGCCGGCAATCCGGATAACCGGAATAGTCGATGGCATTGACGCCGAGAAAGATGCTTTCCGCTCCCAGCACTTCCGCCCAGCCTAACGCCAGGGAAAGGAAAATTGTGTTGCGGGCGGGGACATACGTGACTGGGATTCCCCGCTCCATTTGAGCCGCGGTGCGATGCTTGGGAACGTCAATTTCCGCGGTGAGGGCCGAACCGCCGACGCCGCGCAGATCCACCGCAAGCACCCGATGTTCTTCGGCTCCTAAAGCCGCCGCCACTTTGGCGGCGCACTGTAGCTCATAACGATGCCGCTGCCCATAATCGATGGACAAAGCGTAGCAGGTATAGCCTTCGCGCACCGCATAGGCGAGGCAGGTGGAAGAGTCCAGACCGCCGCTCAGCAGGCACACCGCTTTCATCGCGCGACTTTCGGCAAACGGAACGCGAGCAGCCAGCCCAGCACGGGAAACAAAATGAAGGAACGCAACACGGCGTGCAAGGAGAAGTGGTCCGCGAGCACTCCCGCCACGGGGATAAAGATGATTCCGGCCATGCCCCAGGCAAATCCCATCATCAGGGCCGAGACCGTGCTTGATTGCCCGGGAGCCAGTTCCTGCGCCATCACGATATTCACCGGGTTTGTCGAAAGCAGTATGAATCCGGCCAAGCCGAGGCCAATCAGCGCCAGCGGACCGGTGGCTTGAAAGAACAGGATTAGAAAAGGTACGGATCCGATCATGCTGGTGAGGATCACGCGGCGCCCTCCGAAGCGGTCCGCCAGATAACCGCCGAGGAAACTGCCGATAGCGCCGAGAGTCGCATATAACGTAAGCGCGAAACTGGCCGCTTGATAAGTAAAGCCGCGTTCCTCGCTCAAATAAAGGGGCAGGAATTGGGTGAAGCTGATCTGCATCACGGACCGCAGAAAGACCAACATGTACAGGAGGAATAGGGGCTTCCACACCGCGCGTAGAGGCTCCCAATCGATGTGTTTCTTCGATACGGGGGGCGCCGCCGTCTCTGGAATTGCCGCCAGCAGGCAAACCGAAATCAGTACGCCCGGCACCGCCGCCCAAAAGCTTTTCGTCAATCCGAACCACGTCAGCAGATAGGCGAAATAGAGCGGGCCCAGGGCAAATCCCAATTGTCCGGCGCTGATAAAAAGAGCCATCGCTTTGCCGCGAGACCCGGTGATTCCGGCGGCCGCGCGCACCGAAGCCTGAGGGTGGAAGCTTGCGATGGCGGAAGAGCCAAGAAATACCAGCACCATCAGCCAGGCATAAGTCGGCGCCAGGCCGAGAGATGAGATGAAAATCCCCGCGATTGCCGGCGCCAGCAAAGAAAACATGCGGCTGTGAAAACGGTCGGAGAGGTAGCCGTACACCGGCTGCATCACCGACCCGGCAAAAACCATCATGCCCCCCAGCATGCCCGCCTGGGTAAAATTGATGCCGAGCTCGCGCGACAAGAGCGGCTGAAATACGCCAAGCGCGGCGGAATAAACATCCACCGCGAAATGGCCCGCCGAATAGAGAATCAATGTCCGCAGGCCATCGCTTGGATCCGCGGCGGCGGGAATCGCGGTCCGCTCTACCGTTAATGAGTGGGGCGGGGAAGCCATGAGAGAAAATTTCATTATAAGGGGCCAGGCGCCGCACCAGTGATGTCTTCTATTCCGCCCACGCCGATCACGTTCGATTCCATCGAGATGTCAAAGCAGCCGGCATGTTCGGGACGGCTCCGGGAACGAAACCGCTTGAGGTTCCAATTCTTTGCGGCACACCCGTGTCATAATCGAGCAGGTGCTTTATGGCTTTGCGATTCGCTCTGGCGCTGTTTGCATTTTTAACAGCCTTTGGGGCTGAAAAGAAACCCTTCGTGGCCTCCGCGGGTAATCTGAAAGTTTCGGTGCAAGCGGTTGCTTACACCACGAAAGAAGAGATCAAACAGGTATTGGGCTCGGATTTGGGTGGGAACATCGTAGTGGTGGAAATTACGATTACGCCCAAGGCAGCCGAGCCGATGAAGATCTTCGGCGATGACTTCCTTCTTCGCTCCTACAAAGATGGGCAGAAATCCGGCCCCTTCGCTCCTTCCCAGATTGCGGGGAAGGGCGGGCTCGCTTTAGCGAGTGTAGGGGTGAGCGGAGGCGGAATGATGAGCGAGCCAACGGGGGGGCCCTCGTGGGGCGGGCTCGGTGGTGGAATGCCGAACCGGATGCCTGGCAATGGCGGCGGGATCGGAAACGCGGGCGCCGCTACGGTGAATGAAGCTACCGTCAAAGATGACGCCAAAGAGAAAGCAAACCCCTTGCTGCAGATCCTGAAGCAGAAAGGCCTGCCGGAGAAAGAAACGGCTGGGCCGCTGAAAGGGCTGCTTTATTTTCCGCTGGAGGGCAAGCACAAAGCCAAGGACATGGCGCTTGTCTACCAGGGGGCCGGCGGCAAGCTGATTTTGGAATTTCATCAATAACTCATGCGCATATCGGAACTCGAAACGCCGGCGATCCTGATCGACATCGATACAATGGATCGCAATTTGAAGAAGGCCGCCGATTACACGCGGAACCACGATTTCAGCCTCCGGCCGCACATCAAAACGCATAAAATTCCGGCACTTGCCCGCAAGCAGATAGAGCTTGGAGCGGTAGGCATTACGGTGGCGAAGGTCGGCGAGGCAGAGGTGATGGCCGGTGCGGAGCCGCCGGCTTTATTTATTGCCTATCCGGTAATCGGGCGCTCGAAGCTCGAACGGCTTATCGAAGTGGCCCGCAATACGAAAGTTACGGTGGGATTGGACAGTCCGTTTGCGGCGCGGGGACTTTCCGACGCCGCCCGCGCCGCACAGGTAGAGATCGGCGTTTTGGCCGAAGTGGATGTGGGCATGGGACGCGTGGGCGTAGCCCCCGGTGACGATCTGGTTCAACTCGGCAGGCAGATCGCGAATCTTCCGTGGCTGCGACTGGATGGCATTACGCTCTATCCCGGCCACGTGAAAAGCGCCGGCGAGGAAGCCGAGCGGCAGATTGAGCAGCTTTCCGCGTTGCTGCAAAGTGTAACCACCGGGTGGCGGCGGGCCGGGCTGCCTCTTTCCGTAGTAAGCGGCGGGTCCACGCCGTCGCTTTTTCAATCGCACCGCATCTCGGGCCTGACCGAGATCCGGCCGGGCACCTATATATTTAACGACAAGAACTGCTGGTCGATGGGCGCCTGCGAATTGGAAGATTGCGCCGCGGCCATCCTTACCACCGTGGTGTCGACTGCCAGACCAGGTCAGATCATTGTGGACGGAGGCTCGAAAACGTTTTCCTCGGACCGGCTGGGAAGTGCGGCTGAGGCAACCTACGGCTATGTCGTGGATGCTCCCGAGGCGGTGTTTGCCAAAATGAATGAAGAACACGGTTTCGTAGAACTGCGCGGCGCCAAAACCGAGTTTTCCGTGGGGGACCGCGTGCGCATCATTCCGAACCACATTTGCGTAGCGATGAATCTGCATGAACAGGTATACGGGATACGCGGTGACGAAGTGGTGGAAACCTGGCGGGTAGCGGCCCGCGGCAAACTTCAATAGCGAGTAAATGACGAAACGGGTGCCGGCCGCAATGCGGGCGGTGGGAGTACAGGGACGGTGTGCGTCCGTTAGTACCTCTACATTCAGATCCTGCGTGAAGCAGGCAGGAAAAGCAACTTAGGCGACGCGGCCGTAGGCCAGTTGCGGGATGATCACCAGTTCCCGGAGTTTGAGGCCAGCGGCAAGAATCTCTTTGCCGAATGTGGTG
>DATLCW010000177.1:0-23050 GCA_035526195.1 Bryobacteraceae bacterium | reverse complement strand
CACCACATTCGGCAAAGAGATTCTTGCCGCTGGCCTCAAACTCCGGGAACTGGTGATCATCCCGCAACTGGCCTACGGCCGCGTCGCCTAAGTTGCTTTTCCTGCCTGCTTCACGCAGGATCTGAATGTAGAGGTACTAAGAGGACTCCCTCGCGCGGATTGAAGTTGCGGGCGAATCCCGCCTTGAATTCATTGATCAGAGTGGGGGTGATGGTCCAGGAATCGGAGATCGCCACCTGCCGCGCCATCCGAACCTGCACGCGATAGCCGGTCAGGTCGGCCGGCAATCCGCTATCGAGCACCTTGGGCTCCGATCGCTTATAGCTGACCCGTGCGTACAGGTTGTTATTCGACCTCAATGCGTAATCGAAACGAACGTCGAACTGGTCATGGCGGATTTGCTGGGGCACCGAGTCGCGATAGTTCGCGTTGGTTAAATTGGCCGCTCCGAAATTAGGCAGGGGATAGAAGCGGTTCTGCCAGCGAAGCGCGCCCTGATTGATCAGGCTGGCAGGAATCATGTTGTCTGCGAAAGGCGTGCCACCCTCGAACGGATTTCGGATCGGCGTCGTCAACTGCGAAAAATTCCCAGCCCGCATTAAGGTCGTGGGGACGTTGGGAGTGATGATGGCGGGCTGCCGCTGGCGCTCGCCTTCGAACGTGCCAAAGAAAAACAGTTTGTTGCGGAGTACCGGTCCCCCCATCGAAGCGCCGAAATTATTGCGGATGTTCTGGCCTTTGGTGGTGGCGAAAAACGGGCGGGCGTTCAGCGCGGAGTTCTCGTGGTACCAGAACAACGCTCCGTGCAGCGCGTTGGTGCCGCTCTTGGTAATGGCCGTGATATTGGCCACCTCACCGAACTCCGCCTTGTTGTTTACGATCTCGAAGCGAACTTCCTGGATGGATTCAAAGCTTGGCTCAGCGGGTCCGATGGAATTGCCGAAGGCCGGCGAATTGGAACTGATGCCGTCCACGTTGAAATAATTCTGGCTGCCGCGGGCTCCTCCGAGGGAGAAACGCGATCCCCCGCCCTGCCCGCCGGTGGGCGTGAGGAACACATAGCGATACAATCCGGAATCGCCAGTACCGCTCACCGTCGAACGAATGTTCAAGGGGAGGTCGTTCAGATCTTTCGTCGTCCGGACCGACGCAATCGACGAGGAATCCGTCTCGATCACCGGCGCGGAGCCTTGCACGGTCACTTCCGTGCCTACTTCGCCGACTTCCATGCGGACATCGACGCGTACCGTACGCAGTGCCGCCACATCCACTCCCCGGACAATGAAGGTCTTGAAACCTCCGATTTTGGCGGTAATGCGGTAATTGCCGGCGTTCAAATTGGCTACTTCATAGTTGCCGGAGCTACCGGTGGTGACCGTGCGGGAAACGTTGGTTCCTTCATTGGTCACCTCCACCGCGGCATTCGGGATGACTGCGCCGGTAGAGTCCGTGACTGTGCCGGTAATGGTGCCGAAGGTTGCCTGCCCAAACAGTAAGGCCGGGTATAGAGAAAGAAGGACAGCGAGACGGAACTGCATATGAGACTCCCTTTTCGAGGTTAGATTGGTGGGCGGCGGGATCTGCTGCTATTTAAAATATACCGGATCGCTCGCCGGCCGCGCGTGTGATTGGATTTTCAGGGAACAACCGTTCTTCCTGAATCCCGAACCCGAGCCGCTGGTCGGGCTATGGAACATGTCGCCCACCTTCTTTCACTTACCGTGAAGAAAGCCGCACGCTCCAGACTCTCGGTATTTCGCCGTCCTTGGCCGCTGGTTTGCAACAGCGGACGATTCTCCGGGAAGACCCGACACTGCCATGCTCACTCCTAAATATGGCAACGGAAATTCGGCGGGGGCGCGGCGATCCTCGGGCGCGGGATCCTCGTCGATGGAAGGCCCGGGGAATTACCGGCGTGTTGCCGGAGAGCTTCCGGTTCCTAGATGTAAAGCCGGCATGGATGCCATGGAATTATCGCGAAACCCTGACGCGTCCAGCCACGCCCGCTAATAGGATGAATCCGGCATGGCCGGAAAGGATAGTCTCCGGCCATGCGAGGACGGCACTCGAAAATCGCAGGAAAACGCGGTTTCGGATGAGGCAAGACCCCAAGGGTTTTTTGGCCAGACACGCAAACCAGTAAAAATGTTTCGCGCCGGCCTCTACGCCCGAGTTTCCACAAGCGAGCAACAGGCTCAGGCAGGCGCAAGGCTTCTTGCACGCGTGCATGGCTCTCCGTGCGGAATTTACCGCGCCGCCTTCTTCTCTCCGAAGAGGTTCATAAGCACCCAGAGCTGGTTGCTTGCGATGTGTAAATCTCGCGAAAAGGTGCCGGTACGGTAGTAACAATCGCCCTCGGGCGTAATATCCACGATCCTGTCGACTCTCTCCTTCACGAACTCTGGGGGTCCCGCAGGCTTGCCCCGCTCCACACCGATCGACCACATGTCGCTGGCGCCGTTCCGCCACGCCACAGGCAGTTCGATGGTCTTCGCTCCTGTCCGTAGCTGATCGACTGCGTTCCAGTCGCTAACGAACAGCAACTTCTTACCATCCGGAGTCCATACCGGGTTGCTTGCGTGGCCGACGGATTCCGTGAGCTTTACGTCTGCTCCCCCGGCCACAGAGACGACAACGATGTCGGAACCCTGGCCTTCGCCACGACGCTTCGTGAATGCAATGTACTTGCCGTCGGGCGAAAAACGGGCTTCCATCATACGGCCGATCCCGATCCCTCGTTGAGAACCATCCGCCATATTAATGAGAATCCTCCCGGTCTCTGGATCGTCGGGCTTATGATTCTGTGAAGCGAGCAGTTGCCTGCCGTCGGTGGACCAAGTCCATACCGAAGCCCTGAGGTCCCCGCCTCCGGCCAGACGACGCGGGTTTAAACCATCCACGCCGATCACGTGAATCTCACACAGATAACCCGGCGCTCCGGGTGTGTTCGGCCATCGTTCGTAGGCGACTTGCTTCCCATCCGGAGAGATGCGCGCATTGAAGAGTGCCTCATGGGGGGGCATTGCCGCGACCAAGCGGCGCTGCTCCCCGCTGACGAGGTCGTGGATGAAGACTCCGGTCTTGTTCGTGAATGCCACATAACGGCGATCGTTCGACAACGGGCCCATGTAGCTCTGGTCACCTGAAATGTTGGCGATCAGCCGCGCAACGATGCCAGTGCCGGCTCGTGCGCCCTTCGCCGCCAGGAACTTTCGTGCTTCCGCCGCCGCCTCCGGCTGGTCGGCGAACTCACGCAACACGCGTTCGTAAGCCTTTCGCGCATCGGCATCGCCCAATTTTTCGTAACACTGGCCCATGTGGACCAGGGCTTTGGCCGCCACGCCGCGGTCCTTGCCTTGGGCCAACTTCTTGTATTGCTCGATGGCGCCTTTCAGGTCGCCCTTCACGGTCTCCTTCTCAATGGCCGCGCGGAGCGCCACTTCCGCGCGCACCTGCGCGCTAACATCAGCCGCAAATGCGAGTAGCGGACCGACAATCGATATAGCGATGAGAAATCGTTTCATACCACCTCCATTTGGGAGTATGGAGCCCGATCTTCAATCGTCCGGTGCCGCTCCGTCAAGATTCGGTTAATTCTCATTTTCGAACCGGTACCCCAGCCCGCGCACGCCAATGAGGAACTTCGGCTGTGACGGAATGGGCTCGATTTTCTTGCGAAGGTTAAAGATGTGGCTATCCACCGCGCGCCCGGTGATGGCGATGCCACGCCCCCAGGCAGCTTCGATCAACTGGTCGCGGCTCAGGACGCGCCCGCAGTTGCGGACGAGCACCGCGAGCAAACGCAGTTCCTGTGCGGTTATCTCCACATGCCGCCCAGAGCGCTTGAGTTCGGCTCGGTCGAAATCGATTTCAGAATCGCCAAACCGGTATACGCTTGCCGCTTCAGGCAGCGCGCGGCGTAGTTGAGCGCGGATTCGCGCCCGCAGTTCCCGCAGGCTGAACGGCTTGGTGACATAGTCGTCCGCACCCGCGTCGAGCCCTAAAATCTTCTCTGCCTCCTGCACGCGCGCCGTCAGTAGAATGATTGGCGTCCGGACGCGGGCGCGGCGCAACCCGGCGCACACGTCGAAACCATCCATCCTGGGCAGCATCACGTCCAGCAGGATCAAATCCCACCCTCCCTCCTTCCCCAGCGCCAGTCCCTGCACGCCGTCGTTCGCCACGCCGGTTTCATAGCCCTGCCGGCGAAGGTCTTCTTCGAGGCTCATGACGATGTCCGGCTCGTCTTCGACGATCAGAATCCGCGCCATAGGCTATCCCAGGGCTGGCAGCACCAGCCGGAAGGTGCTGCCGCCGCCCTCACTGCTCTCCAGTTCAATCCGTCCGCCGTGCGCTTCCACGATGTGGGAAACCAGCGCCAGGCCGAGGCCGGTGCCCTTGATCCCGAGTTGCTTCGCCTTCTCTCCACGCACGAACTTACGAAAGATCTCCTTGCGCTCACGGCTCGGTACGCCCAATCCCGCATCACGGACGGCGATGGCAATTCCGTCCGCTTGGCGGCGCACCGATACCCAGATCGCGCGGCTCTCTGCCGAATATTTGGCGGCATTATCGAGCAGGTTCCAGAGCGCGTGCGTAAGCGCCACGCGGTCCGCACGCACGTTGCACTCTCGAGCTCCGTTCAGTTCAAGATCCACGGTGAAGCCTCGCGTGCCGGCGTCCTTTTGAAACTCGGCGACGGTCTTGGCGGCGAGGTCAGCCGCATCCTCCGGCCGCAGTTCATAAGGTCTTCTACCGCTTTCCATCCGCCCGAAGTCCAGCAGCGATTCTACCAGCCGGTGGAGGCGTTCGGTATTGCGCCCCAGCGAAGAGTAGAACGCTCTGCGTCGCCCAGGAGGCAGGTTGTCGTCCTCCTCCAGCAGTTCCGTCAGGTGTTGTAGTGAAGTCAAAGGCGTCCGGAACTCGTGTGAAACGGCGGAGACGAAGTCGGCTTGGAGCCGTGCGACGGCCAACTCCCGGCGCATCACCCGCCACAGCCACCAGCTTCCGCCGGCCAGGAGTAGCACGATTGCAGCCAACCCGAGTGAAAGCAGGCGCTCCCGGAGCACAATTTCCCGCATGTCCGCCGCGCCGCCATCGGAAGCAACCGCCACCGTCCAGGGAAGGCGCGTGTCAGCACTGGCGAGCTTCAGGACCGCGGCATCGGACGCCGGTTCGCGGCCGGCGATCCAACGGCCCGATTCGGTCGTCAAGGTGACGCGAGCCGCCGGGCCGGCATTGCGTTTCGCGGCTGATTGAATCCACCCATTCACTACCGATGGCAGGATCGCTACCGCGGCGAGCGCCGGACCGTCACGGCGCCAGAGGAGGGTAACCAGGGTTTCGTCGGCATCGATCACTCGCCGCCCGGACGCCGAAAACAAGCTGGCCCTATCACGCCATTCGCTCCAGATCCAGTCGGCAGCCGCGGAAAGCGCTTGGCGGTCTTCGGGAATGGACAGCGGCGCGCCAGTCCAGCGTGCCAGGTCTGCGGCCGCCATGGTCCAATTCGGGCGGTCCAGAATCCATCGGCCACTCGTAAAGTCAAGCGCGAGCGCTGTCGCTTCGCGCGCCAGTTCCTGTTTCCGCCCTGCCGCCTCCAGGAGATCGCAAGCGGCGCGGCGGGCCAGCAGATCGGCCGGCAGGCCGTTGATGCCGATCGCGCGCATATTGGCCAGCGCGTGATATGCTGCCAGGGCTTCACCAGTGCGCCCCGTCCGGCGATACGTGCGCGCCAGGCGCAGAAGAGCGCCCGCCCGGAGAGCCGGATCTCCCGCAAGCGCCGTTTTTTCGTAAACGGGGAGCGCGCGAGCGGCCGGACCACGGAATTCCAGCAGTTCCGCCTCGGCAAATGGCGCCTTAGCCGCTTCGGGCGCGACCGGCGGGACCGGCACCCACAGCGCGCGATTGGCTGGTTGCACACGCAGACCCGACGAAGAAACGGTCACACGCAGCGATCCCTCCGGCGGCACGTCCCCGGAAAGCCAGTGTTCCGCCTCGGCCAGGGAGCGATCCAGCGAGGCTACGACCGCCTCGGCCGAGACCTGCCTCCGTTCGGCCGCCCGCGTCGCAGCCAGGGCGCGGTCCTGGTCGAGAAGCTTCCATCCCAGCCAGACCAACGTCACGGCCGCCGGCAGTAGAACGGCCAGAAACACGAGCGCGAGCCGGCTCGAACTGCCGCTCTGGAGAAACCCGATCCTCGTCACACTAGTGTTATTTAAGCACCTCCAAATTGAGGATGGAACCAGCCTGCGTCAAGAATCCGTTAGGGCCCCGCGCGGGCCGGTGTTGGGCTGCCCTCACGGTGTCGGCAGGGATCGACCGTTACGCAGGCGTGGCGAACGCTCACGGTGAATCCCACCCTTCCGGTGGCGGGCATCGGCACGGTGGGGGATATTTATGAACGATCGGTGGCGCGAACCTCATTCACCCTCGTGATGCTCGCCATTGGCGGGGGGATGGCGCTGCTGCTTGGCGTCGTCGGCATCTACGGCGCCATTTCCTATTCGGTATCGCAGCGGACGCGGGAGATTGGAATCCGCAGGGCGCTGGGAGCCGGACAGCCGCAGTTGAAGCGGATGTTTGTCCGCCATGGCTTGATGCTGGCGGGCATCGGCGTGGCGTTCGGGCGGGCGGCGGCTTTCGTTCTGATGCGGTAATGTCCTCGCTGCTGTTCGAGGTGAGCCCGGTGGATCCACTCACTTATGGGGCCGGGTCTATGCGCTGATTGCCGCGGCGGTGGCTGCGAGTTATCTCCCGGCACGGCGGGCCAGCACTGGCGACGCCATGGACGCCTTACGCGCGGCGTGACGCGCGGTTATAGGCGAGGCACTTCCACTTCGGCGCCCTTCCGTTCCGCCGACAGATAGCCCGCATAAATGACCAGCGTGGTATCGATGGCCAGATCGAGGTCGCATTCCGGCTGGCGGCCGGCGGCGATGGAATCGACAAAATCACGCATCTCCTGCAATTGCCCGGAACTCCAGCCAAACTCGGGAGAGGCGGGAATCCAGCCTTCGTTCGAGCTGATTTTCTCCACCAGATCGAGATTCCTCATTTCCTGGTGGTTGGGGCTGTAGAGATCCACCACATGCACCGGACTGATATGGCAGCGGGTACGGTGATTGTTGGCGAACACTTCCACATAGTCATAAACGCCGCCCAGAACCAGTTCGCTGGTGGTGATGTCGGCGACCATGCCGTCCTCGAATATCAGGTGCAGCATGGCGTAATCTTCGGTGTCCTTGTAGGTGGTGCGCAGGTAACCACGGTCCTCGAAGGCGGCCAGTTTGGTGATGGAGTGTGTGCGGGCGGTAACGGCAACCGGACGAATCGGGGAACCCCGGCGGGCCATTCCTTCTTTGCGCTTCAGGTACAGCACGCCTCCCAGGGGGTGGCAGCCTTTGCCGATGAGCGATCCGCCGCCCTGTTCGCTCCAGATGCCGTATACGGGCGAGTGCGATCCGCTGTGCGATTCCTCCGCGGTCATGCGCAGGATCTGCGCCCTGGTGGCCTCGAGAATCTCGCGCTCCCTTTGAATAGACGGAGCGTAGATGAAGTTTTCCGCATAGCCAAGGATGATTCCGCTGGAAACCACGATGTCCCGGACCGACCGCATGTCTTCCACTACGGCGTCGAGCATTTCCTGCTTGGAGTGTTTTTCGGGGGAACCGAAGAAGCCGGAGAAAGGCTTCTCGACGATGACGTGCTTCCCGGCCTTCGCCGCGGCCCGCATGTACGGAACATGGGATGACGGAGGGGTACAGATGTCGAGCACATCGATGTCCGGCAGCATCTCGTCCACCGAATCATAGGCGCGCACGCCGAACTGCTGAGCGAAGGCGTTGCGGCTTTCGGCGCGGCTGGATGTGACCCCGGCGGTCACCGCCGCCAGACCGCGAAGATTGCGGTGGTGGAACTTGCCGGCGAATCCGGCTCCGGCGATGCCGATGCGTAGCGGTTGGTTCATAAGCTTTTCAAAATAGCATTAGCGGCGGCGGCGGCCCGTTTCTCTCGTTGCATCCCACGAGCGGTCGCCTTGGGCGGAGTAATTGCCCAATTTGTCCCAGTTGTCGCGAGTAATGCCGTTCTGATCGTAGACGACAAGGCCATTCTGGATCGTCAATTCGCATTGAAGGCGGCGATCTCCTGGCAGCCGCGCGCCCAACGAATCGACAAATCCAAAGTCGCCCTTTTCCAGACGAAGCACGGCAAGATCGGCAAGCGCGCCTACCGACAGATGGCCCAATTCCTCGCGATGGATCTGGCGTGCGGGATTCCAGGTGGATCGCAGGATAACGCCGTCGAGCGTCATTCCCATGTTCAGGAACTTCGACATGACGTTCAACATGTCCTTCATCCCCGCCAGCAGGCTGCCGGCGTGAACATCGGTAGAAATAGAATCGGGCGGGAACGCCTGACGGACAGCCGGAGCGGCCTGGCGGAAGATGAGAGCAGCGCCGCCATGGCCGACGTCGAACAGCACGCCACGCTTCCGGGCCTCAAACAGGTAAGGAAGCACTTTGCCCTTCCCGTCGAGCAGGGGAACGGCTCCGTAGAAGGCATGGGTGTAGATATCGCCGGGGCGAAGTTTGTTCAGCACAAGCTCCTGAAACGGACGCTCCGGCCGGAACGTGCCGAAGTCAATCATGACCGGGATGCCGGCCAGGGAGGCAGCTTCCACTCCACGCTCCAGCGGAACCCAATCCGGGCCTCGATAATGAGCCACCTTGATGCCCACAATGGTGTCCCGGTTCGCAATCGCCAACGCGCCTGCGGCTTTCGCATCCATATCCGCGACATCCTGTTCCAGATTGTCGCCGGGCATACCGGCTCCGAGAATATTAAGAAAGACAAGGACGCGGGCGCGCGAGCGATCGATCACTGTCCGCTTGAATTCGGCAAAGTTATGGCGGCCGGAGGAGCCCGCATCCACAACCGTGGTGACACCCGTGCGGAACGCGAAGGTATCCGGAAAAATGCTCCAATCGCCGCCGGCTAGCATCGGTCCGTTGGGGCCGCTGAAGACGTGGGCGTGAATATCGATCAGGCCTGGAGTCACGTAAAGGCCGGCGACGGGCACCGTTTTGCGCGCCAGGGAGGGTGCAATGGAAGGGGATACGGCGGCAATCTTCCCGTCGCGAATGGCGACGTCGCGAATCGCGCTAACGCCGTTTTTAGGATCAATTACGTGGCCGCTCTTCAGCAGCAGGTCGTAGGGGGGTGCTTGCGCGGCAAGCGCCCCGGCCAGCAGAAAGAGCGGCATCCGCTTCATGGCGTGGATTCCATCCTGTCCGGGCGCAAGCGGAGCCTGAGTTCTAATGTCTGCCGGCGGTGGCAGAGCAGGCAGAGGGTGCGAATATTCTCGAGATCGCATTCTCCGCCGCCCTCGCAGACGGGGACAATGTGATCGGCGTCCCATAGAGTCTTGCGGGAAATGGATTTCAGCCCCCACCGCGCCAACAGCTTCAGGCGATGGGTTCCGCGCGAGCGCTTGAGATCGAAATAGGCGGCCGTGGTATCCACCGAACAGATCGCGCAGATGCCGCGGTCGCGGGCCAGCACCTGTTCCCTGAGATATCCCGGGTTGGTGCGCAGACGCCACTCATGCACGCACCAGGCGGAACAGAAGGAGAGCCGCCGGGGGGGAACTTCCAGGTTGCACCAGCGGCAGAGAGAGCGGCCATTCTCTCCCTTCTCGAGAGTTGCCTTGTCGACATAGCCTCCGGGCATGGTGCGGGATGTACTCATAACCGGTTCCGTCAGGCGCGTTTGACGATCACCATTTCTCCGGAAACCTGTTCAATCCGTACAGGCGTGTTTTCCGGGATCGGCGTTCCATCCTCGGAGCGGGCCACTTTGTCTACCATTTCCTCGCCGATCCGGCAACGCACCTGGCCCACTCCGTTCTTCGGGATGCCTACAATCACTCGCGCGGACTGGCCCAGCACATCCAGCGCTTTGAGTTCCGTCGAAGCCTGCTGCCCGTACAGGAATTTCGCGAACAGATAGATCATGGATGCAAAGATAGCGCCGCAAACGGAGCCGACACCGGAAGAGGCCAGCGTGGATAAGTTGTAGTAGGAGGCAATCGCTCCCGCGCCTCCGAAGGCAGTCATGAACACGGAGAGAACGCGCGGACTGAAAAAGCTGATGCCGCCGTGGTCGCCGTGATCGACGTCGTGCTCGAAGCCAAAATGGTCAAAGACTTCGCCAAAGATCAGGGAGATGAGAAGAAAAAGAAATCCAAACGCGGCAATCGACAGAAAGACGGTGAATGCGGAAAGGCTTTGCAGGAGGTCGGCCACGGAGGGTCCTTAGACAGTGGAGTCTATCGGAGGGAAGAGGAAGAAGTCAATGCGATGGGCCGAAGGGCTAATGCCGGATGACCACACTTCTGGAGGCCAGAAACCACTGAAGGAAAGTCGCGACCGCAGCCAGCGTCCCTAACACCAGGAGGGTTGCCGCAAACCAAACCGCCCATGGCCCGGAATCGGCCGGCTCAGCGTCTGGTTTTGACGAGGCAAAAGAGACCGGCGCAGTACTCGCAGGGCACTTTGGGGCCGCATCCAGACTCAGGATCGTATCCGGTAAACAGGCGGGCGCGGGCGCTGCGGCGGTTACGACAATCAAGTCGGGATCAGGGACAACCGCTGTATTCACCTGGTTCCAGAGGGGACCCTCCTCCACGGAGGGAACGGACGTAACAGGATTCGCCAGGGCGGTGCAAACCGTCACGGCGGCAACCCATAGCGCCGGCGATCGGAACAAACTTCTCATAGGCGAATCCCTACAATATTTTCGGTTGGATTTGAGCCATGTCTAAGACGAATTATAAATTGCAAGTTCCGAGATTAAAACTGAGGGATTTCCCGAGGGACTGTGTAAAACAGGCCTCTCATGGTCCGAAAGCTTCGCCGTGGCGCCACTCCCGGTAGACTGTATAAAGAAGAGTGGAAGAAGAAGTATCCGGCCGTTTTTACGACGGCACGCTGATTTTTCGTCTGATGAAATACCTCAGCCCGTACCGCGGCGCCGTGGCGCTGGCGGTGGGGTGCATGATGCTGCACGCCATCGCGGACATTGCGGGCCCGCTGCTTACCAAGGTTGCCATTGACCGCTATCTGGCCCCGCCGGCACAGCCGCAACCGTCTTGGTTTGATTCCTACCTGCCGGCCGATCCGTGGATCGGACTGGCGCAGATTTCCGCACTGTATCTGATGAGTCTCCTGCTCTCGATGCTGATGGAGTTCTGCCAAACCTACCTGATGAACAAGACGGGGCAGATGGCGATGTTCGATCTGCGACGCGAGACGATGGCGCATCTACAGCGGCTGGAAGTTGCTTTTTACGACCGTACCCCGGTGGGCAGGCTGCTTACGCGGGTCACCACCGATGCGGACGCATTGAATGAGCTTTTTGCTTCTGGCCTGGTGGCGCTGCTAGGCGATATCCTGATGCTGCTGCTGGTGCTGGCTGTGCTCGTTCAACTGAGCCCCAGCCTGACACTGGTGCTGGTGGGCGCGCTGCCGGTAGTGGTAGCGGTGACGATGCGGTTCCGCAAGGAGGTCACCCGGAGCAACCGCCGCATCCGCACCGCCGTAGCGAAGATCAACTCCTACCTGCAGGAACACATCAGCGGCATGAGCGTGCTGCAGCTCTTCAACCGCGAGGCTCGGAGCAAAGATGAATTTACGGAAGTGAATCGCGAGCATATGTTGGCGTATAAAGAAGCGATCATCGCCTATGGCTGGTTTTACCCGGTGGTGGAGTTCTGCGGAATGGCCACCGTCGCGTTCATCCTGGCGTGGGGCGGGTATCGCGTGCGCGAAGGAGAATTGAGCCTCGGCGTGCTGGTGGCTTTCTTCCAATACGGGATGCGATTCTTTCGACCCATTCAGGATCTGAGCGAGAAGTACAACATTCTGCAATCGGCCGCGGCCGCCGCCGAGCGCATCTTTCAATTGCTGGATACACCCTCCAAGGTGACCAGCCCCGCCAATCCCGCCAGTCTTACAGCCGGGCCGGCGGTGGTGGAATTCGATCGCGTCTGGTTCGCCTACAAGGATGAGGATTGGGTGGTGCGCGACATGAGCTTTCGCATCGAGCCCGGCGAAACAATCGCCGTGGTAGGGCATACGGGGGCGGGGAAAACAACCCTTACGAACCTCTTGCTGCGCTTTTACGACGTCCAGCGGGGTGTAATTCGCGTGGGAGGCGTGGACATACGAGAAATCCCGCTGGAGAAATTGCGCCGCCGGTTTGCGATTGTCCTGCAGGATTCCTTTCTATTTACGGGATCGCTCGAAGACAACATCCGGCTTGGTACGCCCAACATCACACGGGAGCAAATCGAACGGGCGGTGAACCAGGTCAACCTGACGGACTTTGTGAATGGGCTTCCCGATGGATTGAACCACGCGTTGAAGGAGCGCGGCGCCGGACTCTCCACGGGGCAGAAGCAACTGGTCAGTTTTGCCCGGGCGCTGGCCCACGATCCGGTATTCCTGATCCTCGACGAGGCGACTTCGAGCGTGGATACGGAGACGGAACTGCGCATCCGCGGCGCACTGGACCGCCTGGTAGAAGGCCGCACCAGCCTCGTCATAGCCCACCGGCTTTCCACCATTCAGAAGGCAAGCCGCATTTTCGTGCTGCACAAAGGGCTGCTTCGAGAGGTGGGCACGCATCAGGAGCTGCTGGCGGAACGTGGAATTTACTGGAAGCTGTATCAGCTTCAGTACAGAACGCAGGAAGTTCAGGCCTTCTTGGGAATGGCGTCCCCGAGAATCGAGCCGCCACCCTCGCTGATGTAATTGCGGTTCCAGGCGGGGATCTCCACGGTTACATCGCCCTTGACGATGGCTTGGCAGCCGAGACGGCTGTGGAGGGTCAGGTCGGCGGCCATATCGAGCCGGTCGGCTTCATCTTCATCCATTTCCGATAGGTTACCATCTCCGCTTTTCACTACCACATGGCAAGTGGTACAGGCGCAGGAACCACCGCAGGCATGCTCCAGGTGGAAGCCGCGGTTGAGGGCCAGATCGAGCAGGGATTCGGGCTTTCCGTGATCGGAATAAGGGAGGTCGCCAGACTGAAATTCGAAGGTTTCATTGGCGGGCAGGAAGGTAACCTTAGGCATCCATTCAAAGTGTACCATTCTATCCAGTTAAATCCGGCGCGAAGCCGGCGTCACTGGGCGCCAAATGCGTACAAAGCCTGGACCGTTCGAACGTAGATGCGCCGATCGCTGATCGCCGGCGTGGCATATGCCTCTTCTCCGAGATCATTCGCCGCCAGGATCTCGTGTTCCACGCCCGCCCGTAGTACCACCACCACCCCGGCCTGGGTGGCCAGGAAGACCTTGCCGTCCGCCGCGACCGGGGACGCAAAGACCCGATCGGTTACGGTCCGCAGCCGGGCCTGCTTATGGACCCGCCCGGTAGCTGGGTCCAAGGTGGTGAGAATGCCGCCATCGCTCACCATGTAGAGCACCCCGTCATAAAGAAGCGTGGATGGCAGTTGGGGCACGGCCCGATGGTACTTCCACAGGACGGCTCCCCCGGCTTTGATCGCCAGCAGGGCATTTTCAGCACCCATGCTCTGTTGGAAAAAGCGCCACTCCGCCTCGCTCAACTTGCCGTTATGGTCCAAATCGAGGTAGGGAAAGAAGGACTTGACCCGCCCCTCCGGCAGCTCACTTTTTTGCAGATGCTGGTCTTTGTTCGTGTCGTGCACCTGCATTTCGGCGAAGGGAGGCACGGCAATCCGGCGGCCGGGGTCGTTTTCCGGCATATTGTAGCCATTGATATAGACCACATCGCCCGAAACCAGGGGCACCGATTTCATCTCGGAAGCCAAACCATTGGCATGCCACAAAACCTCGCCGGTATCCGCCTGGTAGGCGTCCATGCGGAAGGAACCGGGCGCGATCACTTGCAGCGGGCCGCCCTTTGGGCGATAGAGCACGGGAGTGGAATGGCCGCTTACCGCTTCGGCGCGCATCTGTTTCCAGCGCCGTTTGCCGTCGGCGGCGCCGACGGCCAGTGCGTAGGACCCATGCGACTGATCGCACACGAGGACGATCTTGTCCCCGGCGATCACCGGCGAGGCTCCCATGCCATAGAAGTTGTCGAACGGCCCGAGGGGTGTTTTCCAACGCTCCGCGCCGTCCCGGGTGTAGCTGAGCAGCCCGAATTCCTGGAAGAACACATAGACGTTTTTGGCATCGGCTGCGACGGAGGGGGACGCGGCATTGTTGCGCTTGTCGAGGGTGTCCTTGCGCGTTCTCGGGCACTCTTTTTTCCATAACGTCTTGCCATCGGACTTTCGCAGACAGAGCGTGTAGAGCTTCTCCTGTTCCACGGCCGTCAGGTAGATCCGATCGCCGACAACGACCGGCGAAGAGTGGCCGGTCGGCAGTTCCACGCGCCATATCAGGTTCCTCGAAGGCCCGAATTCAGCCGGCAGCCCCTTGCTGGTGGAGACACCGGAGCCGTTCGGTCCACGAAAGCGCGGCCAGTCTTCGCCCCGCATCCATCCACTGAACATAACCAGGAGAAGGAAAACTCGCATGCCCGACTTAGTGTAACGCGCGCGTGCTAGGATGGGAAATTGTCAGGCTCCGGGCTCCGTGCAATGGGCGGCTGCAAACCCCGCCAGGTCCGGAAGGAAGCAACGGTAGTAGTTTAGCTTGTGTGCCGCGGATCACCCGGGGTCTGGCAATTCACCGCATCACCCCATGTATCAGGTCATAGCCCGCAAGTACAGACCCCGGTCCTTTGCAGAGCTGATCGGCCAGGAGCATGTGCGTACCACGCTGGAAAATGCGATTTCGCAGCGCCGCATCGCGCACGGCTATATCTTTTCCGGGCAGCGGGGGACCGGGAAGACGACGGTGGCGCGCATTGTTGCCCGCTGCCTGAACTGCGAGCAGGGCCCCACCATCCAGCCGTGCGGGGAATGCGCAAGCTGCCGGGAAATCTCGGCCGGCGGCGCTATCGACGTGATTGAAATCGATGCCGCTTCCAATCGCGGCATCCATGAAATGCGCGAGCTTCGGGAGAGCGTGCGCTTCCGTCCGGCACGCGATCGCTATAAGATTTTCATCATCGACGAGGCGCATCAGATTACGAGCGAGGCGTTCAATGCGCTGCTCAAGACGCTCGAAGAGCCGCCCGAGTGGGTGGTGTTCATGATGTGCACCACGGAGACGCACAAGATCCCCAATACGATCGCTTCGCGCTGCCAGCAGTTCAGCTTCCGATCGGTCGATTTTGAGGTGGTTCTGGAACGTTTGCGGATGATCTGCGAGCAGGAAGGGATTGAAGCGGACGCGGAAGCATTGTCCGTGATTGCTCTTTCCGGGGAAGGCAGCGTGCGCGATTCTTTATCAGCCCTCGATCAGGCTATCGCATGCTGCGGCGGAACGCTTCAGGCGCAGGAAGTGCGCCAGCTGTTAGGCCGGTTTTCCATCCAAACGCTGGAGCAGGTGGCGGCCGCGCTGCTGGCGCTGGACTCCCGCCAGATGCTGGACATTGTGCAGGAGCTCGAGCGGGGCGGCCAGAATCTACAGCATTTCTGCCGTGAGCTGTGCCGGTTTTTTCGCAATCTGCTGGTGGCGCGGATCGCGGGCGCGGATACGCGGCTCGTCGCCGCTTCCAACGCCGAGCGGGAACGATTGGGGGCGCTCGCGGCGCAGTTCAGCGAAGAAGATCTGACGCGCTATCTGCACTTGACGCTGGAGCTTTTTCAGGCTCTGCAAGCATCGCTCAATCCGCGCATGCATCTCGAACTCGGCCTGGTGCGGCTGGTGCACGCCGGCCGGCTGCTGCCCATTGAAGAGATCGTCGCGCAATTGCAGAGCGGGGCGCCCAGTTCCGCCGCCGTCACGCCCAAGGCGGCCACCGCCAAACTAACGGCCGCCCCCGCTAAGGCGCCTCCCGCTCCGGTGAGCGTGCCGCCTTCCACAGACGATTGGAGGCAGCGGCTGCTCGATGCGCTGCAGGCGAAAGGGATGACCTTCATCGCCGATGCCGTCGAGCACTCCGCCATTCGTGAGCGCCCGGGGGAACTGGAGTTCGTCACCGCCAAAGAGTTCGCGATGTCCGTGCGGTCGGGCGATATGCAGAAAACGGTGGATGCGTTGGCGCGGCGTCCCATGAAGATCAAGGTTACCCTCACCGATGCCCCCGCCCGGCCCGAGGCATTGGCGCCGGTGGATCGAAAAGCCAACGAGGACGAAGCCACGCGCCTCGCCCTTCAGAATCCCGAAGTCCAGCGCTTCCGCGAAGTGTTTCCGGAAAGCGAAGTTCGTACGGTTCGCAATCTCAAGGAGTGACTCATGAAGATGCCAGGCAACATGCAGGCTGCCATGCAGAAGGCGCAGCAGATGCAGGCGAAGATGCAGGAAGAAGTGGCCCGGATCCGCGTGGAAGCCTCGTCGGGCGGCGGCATGGTTTCCATTTCCATGGACGGACAGAAGAACATCACCGCGGTGAAGATCGACAAGGAAGTGGCCGGGGACGTGGAGATGCTGCAGGATCTGGTGATGGCCGCCTGCAATGAGGCGGTGCGCAAGGTAGAGGAAGAGACGCAGAAGAAGATGGGCGGCCTGCTGGGTGGCATGGGGCTTCCGCCCGGAATGTTTTAGATGCCCGATTTCGCCGAGCCGTTATCGAGGCTGATTCAGGAGTTCCGGCGCTTGCCGGGAATAGGCCAGAAGTCCGCTCAGCGGATCGCATTCTACCTGCTGCGCGCAAGCCGCGATGACGCCGAACGCCTGGCGCAGGCGGTCATAGACGTGAAGGACAAACTCGGGATTTGTACTGTCTGCAACAACATCAGCGACGGCGAGTTGTGCCCTTATTGCCGCGATGAAACGAGGGATCACCGCTCGATCTGCGTGGTGGAAGAGCCGCCCAACATTCTGCCGATCGAGACCACGCGCCAATTTCAAGGCGTGTATCATGTGCTGCATGGGGCGATCAGCCCGTTGCGCGGCGTGGGTCCGGAGCAGTTGCGGATCAAGAGCCTGTTGGTGCGGCTGCAGCACGGCGGCGTGGAGGAGATCATCCTCGCGACCAACCCGACTGTAGAAGGTGAGGCTACGGCGGTCTATATTTCGCGCCTGCTCAGACCGCTGGGAATCAAAGTGACGCGCATTGCCATGGGGCTGCCGGTAGGGAGCGACCTGGAGTTCGCCGATGAAGTGACCATGTCCAAATCCTTCGAGAATCGCCGCGAGATGTAAAGCGCGGATGGGGCGTCCCGGGACGTCCCGGCAGTGGATGATGCCGCATCGGTATAATCGTGCAATGCCGAAGTCAACCTACGCCGATGTGCAATTGGAAGTAGATCCGGGACGCCCGCAGACGAAGCGGGAATTGAATCCGGGACATCCGGACCGCGATACGCCGTTTCGCATGCTGGTGCTGGGCGATTTTTCCGGCCGCGCCAGCCGCGGGATCGCGGCCAAAGGCCCGCGGAAGCCCGTTGCCGTTGATCGGGATAACTTTGAAGATGTGCTGGAGAGTCTGAATGTGCAGGTTCGGCTGCCCTTGCAAGGCGGCTCCCCGCTCGATCTTTTCTTCCATGAGCTCGACGATTTTCATCCGGACAAGCTGTTCCAGCGGCTGCCGGTTTTCAAGAAGATTCGTGAACTGCGGGAGCAATTGGAAACGCCGGAAACGTTCGCCGCCGCCGCGCGGGAATTAGGCATCGGCACAGGCGCGCCGAAGACGCCCGCCCCCGCTCCGCCGCCCGTCCCGACCCGCCGGGAGGCCGGAGCCTCCCTGTTGGGGGGAAGCCTGCTCGATCAGGCGCTGGAGGCCACAGAGTCACGCGGCGCCGCCGCCCCTTCGAGATCCGTGGATCCAATGGCGCACTATCTGCGCTCGCTGGTCGGACCTCATCTTACTCCCAAGCCCGATCCGAAGAAGAAAGAAGTGATGCAACAGGTGGATGATGCCACCGGCGGCGTGATGCGCTCCCTTCTGCACCATCCGCTATTCCAACAGGTAGAGTCGGCGTGGCGTTCCTTATACTTTCTAATCAAAGAGCTGGAAACCGGGCCTCTGCTGAAAGTCTATCTGCTCGATATTTCGCGGCAGGAACTGGAGACGGATTTAGCGGAAGCGGACGATCTGAAGACGACGGCGCTTTATAAGGTGCTGGTGGAACAAACGGTCCGCACTCCCGGAGCCCATCCCTGGGCGCTGGTGGTGGGCGCATTCGATTTCGGGCCCGATATGTCCGATCTCAACCTGCTGGCGCGGATGGGATTGCTGGCGCGCCAGGCGGGTGCTCCTTTCGTTGCCGGCGGGTCGGCCCAACTGCTCGGATGTAAATCGCTTGCTAAAAGCCCGTACCCGCAGGATTGGAAACCAGGCCCGGAACTGGAAGGTTGGGCGCTCATCCGCTCCCTGCCGGAATCGAAATATTTGGGCCTCGTGGCGCCCCGGTTTCTGCTTCGCATGCCCTACGGAAAAACGAGTGAAGCGACCGAGGCGTTCGAGTTTGAAGAGATGCCGGGAACGCCCGATCACGAGTCCTATCTGTGGGGGAATTCTGCGTTCGTGTGCGCCTACCTGCTGGGGCAGATGTTCACGGAGTTCGGTTGGGGCATGCGGGGCGATGAGATTCTCACGCTGCATCGTCTGCCGATGCACGTTTATAAGGAAGACGGGGAAGCGAAGATGACTCCGTGCGGAGAAGCGTTTCTCAGCGAGACAGCCATGGAGCGGATGCACGAGGCGGGCTTGATGTGCCTGATGTCGTTCGCTAACAGCGACCAGGTCCGTCTGGCCGGATTTCGCAGCGTATCCGCCGGCGGCGATGCGTTAGCCTCGCGCTGGGGCTGAATCATGTGCGCGCGCTGGACGCTGGCTGCACTTTCCGTAGCAGCGATTCTGGCGTGCGCCCAATCGGGTGGACGCTCCCGGCGCTGGGCGCAGTATGAGCACGAGATGCAGAACCCGGCGGAGGATCCGCCCGATGCCTGGGAGAAAACGGAGTTCGCCTGGGGACGCCTGCGATACCGTTCCAGCCGCGGCGGCTTATGGGGGGGTAGAGCGCGTTGGGGCGTGGACGCCAATAAATCCGATCGCCAGTTTATTCAGGGATTGAGGCGGCTGACGCGCATCCACGCAAGGTCGGTGGAGCAGATCGTCAACGCCGCCAGCGATGACGTGTACGATTGGCCCTGGCTCTACGCCGTTGGGGTGGGCGACTGGGTCTTCCATGCCTCGGAAGCGGACCGGATGAGACAGTATTTCGAGCGTGGAGGCTTTCTCATGGTGGACGATTTCCATAATGAACGCGAGTGGGCGAATTTCATGGCGGGCATCGCGCGCTTTCTACCGGACCATCAGGTGGTGGAACTCGCGCCCGAGGATGCGATTTTTCACACCGTGTTTGATCTGGCGGAACGGGTGCGGGTGCCCGGCCTCAACGTGGTTCATGGGGATCACATCGAGCGCGGAGGCGTTGTGCCTCACTGGCGGGGAGTGATTGACGAAAAGGGGCGGGTGGTGGTGGCGATCTGTTTCAACCAGGATCTGGGAGATGCCTGGGAGTGGGCCGACCTTCCAGAATATCCCGAACGGTACGCTTCGATGGCATATCGCATCGGGGTGAACTATATCGTCTACGCGATGACCCACTAACGGGGGGCGCGTCTACTGGAGGCGGAGCTCGTCGCCGTCTTTCACACCCGACAGCGCCATCGCCTGCAGATTGTTGGCGGACCCCAACTTGACTTCACGTTTCTGAAACTGGCCATCCTGCTGCTTCACGTGCACGAAGGTCTTGTCGTTTTCGCGGAAGATCGCGCCCAGGGGAACCAGCGTCGCCTGTTCCTGCTGTTCCACAACAACATCCGCGGAGGCGGAAAGGTCAGGAATCAGCCGCGAATCGTTCCCGTCGATCACCAGGCGCACGGGCACGTTCCGGATGTAGTAATTCTGCATCCGCCCGCCCACCGCCAACGCCCCGATGCTGTAAACTTTGCCAGTCAGAGTAAGGCCCGGGAATGCGTCCAGGCCGATGGTGGCTTTCTGACCAATGCGGATCTCGGTGGTAGCTGTCTGGTTGAGGCTCGCTTCGACCTGCATGCTCTTCGGATTGACGACTTTCAGTAAGGGCTGGCCGGAACCGAGCTGATCGCCCTGCTGCACCTGCTGGCTTTCTCCGCCGCCCCGCCAGGTATTGGAAAGCACAACCATGCCCTCCATGGGAGCAAATATGGTGTAGGCTTTGATGTCCACGGCATGACGGTTCAGGTGGCGTATATGGCGCTGGGTGGTGAATCCCAGGATCTGGATTTCGGCGGCATGGATTAGTTTTCGCTGGGGGATGTCAAGCTGAGATTGCTTATACTTCGCTTGCCCTTCTTCCAGGGCAAGCTTCAGAAGTTCGCGCTCGATTTCGGTGCGGACTTCCGCAGCCTTCAAGTCGTACTGTGCTTTGTCTACCGTGGCTTTGGCTACGCGCAGGGTCTGTTGCAGGGCTTCCCATTCCACAGCCTGCTCCGCCTCCCGCTTTTTCACGTCCAACCGGGCCTGCTCGATCTGGGCTTTGATCTCATCCACATGTTCGACCAGATAGCCGGGGTCAATCTCCGCCAGCACCTCACCCTTCTTGATCCAGGACCCGTTCTTGACAAGTTTCAGCAGTTCCATGACGCTGCGGGATTCAAAGCCGCGCAAGCGCGGGGCGGTTACGTTCGCATACTCTCTTGCCGAGGTCTGACCGGAGATTCGTATGGAGCGCGCAAACGGGCCTACCACTACTTTCGCAGTATGATAAGCGATCGTAGTGTTGGAATTAGCTGCCTGCTGCGGCTTGAGGTAGAACTGATAGGCAGACCAGATGCCTGCCGCAAGAACGGCGAGAACGATCAGACCTTTCCAGCGGCCGGATTTTCCGGGAGGAGCAGGCGGCGCTACCGGAGTTACAATCTTCGGGGTCTGTTCGACTGGCGCTGGCGTGGGATTAGAAAGAGCCGACATCCGTTTGTTGCCCTACGGTAAATAATAGCACTGCTATCCAAAACAACGCCAGAACAACGCCAGGGCGGTTACGACCGGATTACCGCCCGGGGAGATCCTGCCACAACCCCTCGCCTACAGTTTTCCACGAAAGTTAATTTGGTCAAGAGTGATCGCTGACCAACATGCTAGCCTAATAGGTTCATGTCAGATCGAAAACTGCAGCTCATTCCCCTGGGTGGACTCGGGGAGTTCGGAATGAACTGCCTGGCCATGCGTTATGGCGACGATATCCTGGTAGTGGACGCGGGGATGATGTTCCCCGACGCCGAACTTCTGGGCGTCGACATCGTCGTCCCCGATTTCTCCTATCTCAAAGACCACAAGCATCTGGTGCGCGGGCTGGTGCTGACGCACGGCCATGAGGATCACATCGGCGGCGTGGCGTTCCTGTTGGGCCATATGAACATCCCCATCTATGGCACGGCGCTCACGCTGGCGCTGGTGGAACGCCGCCTGGATGAGCACGACCTCGAGCACGACGTGGACTCCCACGAGGTGAGGCCCGACGAAATCGCCACCATCGGGCCGTTCTCCGTCGAGTTTATCCACGTCACTCACTCCATCGTGAGTTCCCTGGCGCTGGCCATCACCACGCCTCTCGGGGTCGTCATCCATACCGGCGACTTCAAGCTCGATCCCACGCCGATGGACAATCTTCCCTTCGACCTGCATAAATTTGCCGAGTATGGAAAACGCGGCGTGCTGCTGCTCATGTCTGATTCCACCAATGTGGACCGCCCAGGCTTCACCGAAAGCGAGCGGGCCGTCAAGCCGCGCCTCGAGGATTGTTTCCATCGCGCCAAAGGCCGCCTGGTGCTCTCCTGCTTCAGCAGTTCCATCCATCGGCTACAGCAGATTCTGAATATCGCCGCCGACAACGGCCGCAAAGTCGCGTTCCTCGGCAGGAGCATGCTCAGCGTCACGGAAATCGCCCACAACCTGAAGCTGCTCACGATTCCCGATTCCATCCTGCTGCGGCCGCAGGACATCATGCAGATGCCGGCCGACAAAGTGGCCGTGGTCGTCAGCGGCACACAGGGCGAGCCGATGTCCGCACTGGCGCGCGTCGCCGTGGACAACCACAAGAGTTTGTCGCTGCGGCCCAATGACATGGTGGTGCTGAGCTCGCGCATCATCCCCGGCAATGAGAAACCGATTTTTCGCATGTTGAATCATATGGCGCGGCGGGGCAGCGAGGTCGTGTATGGAACCATGAACCCTCCCGTTCACGTCTCCGGCCACGCCAGTTCGGAGGAATTGAAGCTCATCCTCAGCCTGGTGCGGCCCAAGTATTTTATGCCTGTTCATGGCGAGTACCGGCAGTTGGTGAAGCACGCCGCCCTCGCCAAAAGCGTCGCCGGCGGGGGAGCGCAGGAAACCTTTATTCTCGAAACCGGCGACAGCCTCGAAATTGACAGCCGGGGCGCGCGCAAAGGTCCCAGCGTTGCCGTGGGCCGCGTCTGCATTGATTCCGGCACCGTGGATGAAGTGGTGGAAGATCTCGTGATTCGCGACCGGCGCCATCTTTCCGAAGATGGTTTTGTCCTGCCCATCATCGCCATTGACAAGCACACCGGCAAGAATGAGACACTGCCGGAAATCGTCAGCCGCGGCTTTGTATCCTTTGAAGACGGCTCCGATCTTTTGCAGGAAGCCCGCAAAATGGTGGCGCGTACGCTGGAAAGCTCCAGCGCCGAAGAACGTACCGATTGGGGGGTGATGCAGGAGAAGATCCGGACCGACCTGCGCCGCTTCATTTCCAAACAAACCTCCCGCCGTCCACTGATCATCCCTGTCATCCTGGAAGTGTGATCCCTCAAAACTATCTCGAAGATGCCTCCGGGCACCGTGGAGAAGCGGAGGCGCTGTTCGTACCTTCCTCGGAGGAGGAATTGTCCGCCCTGCTGCACCAAGCGACCCTGTCGGCCACACCGGTAACCATCGCGGGAGCCGGCACCGGCGTAGCCGGCGGACGCTGTCCTCAAGGCGGCTGGGTCATC
>DATLCW010000174.1:0-6432 GCA_035526195.1 Bryobacteraceae bacterium | reverse complement strand
TCCTATTTCCGCTGGCAGTTGGCAAGCCGTCCGCTCCGCTACTGTGGAAGAGAATCCGCTGGAATCCCGCATGGCACGCAATGGATGCGTGGTGAGGTTCGGCCTACTCCTCATCCGACAATGGCTTCCTATGCTTTGGCTTCTTGCGTAACGCCTTTGGCAGGATAACCTTCTCCATGGGAACCACTCCAATGACATTCCGTGCAATGCGGCGCACTTTCTTTCCGGGGTCGGGTTGCACCTGTTTCTTCTTCATAACATCCCCGGATAACGCTGCTGCATCCACGCCACAAAAGAATCCGGCGCAGGCATCGTGGATAACCGGCTCTGGCGCACCAGGCTCCAATCCTCAAATAACTTTGATTCCTTGATTTCGGAGAGCGTGACGGGCGGTTCCAGCCTGGTCACGAACTCGAGGTCCACCACAGCCGACCTGGTATTTCCGGGCGCATCGCGGGAATCGGAAACCACCGTGGCCAGCCCCACCACAGCCGCCTGGCCACCGCTGTGGTAGATGAACACACGGTCACCCGGCTTCATGGCGCGGATGGTTTTGACCGCTTGCGCATTCGTCACTCCGTCCCAGGTGGTCTTTCGTTCCCGCTCAAGAGTGTCGATGGAATAAGTAGACGGCTCCGTTTTGGCGAGGAAGTAGTTCATCAGCCTATTCTCTGTCAAAGCCGGGAGGGTTGGCTACGACGTATAATGGTAGCTAGGCTTTGGCACTGCCACGCCCGCTAGCCGGGCTTATCTTATCGTTATCAGCGAGGACTAGCGCTATTATGACTCACCCTTTCCGGAAGATTCCCTGTCTTTTTCTGTACCTTTTAGGGGTGTTCGCTGCTGTTCCATCTCCTTCTCAAGAGAAGAAAGATACCACGCCGCCGGTCAACGACTCCAGAAAGACGCTGCAGGAATTGCAAGCCACTCCTCAGTCCGTGGGCGCTCCCGTGGATCCGAGGACGTACAAATTGGGGCCGGAGGACATCATTATGGTTCGCGTCTGGCGGGAGCCGGATCTCTCCGGACCCATGATGGTTCGTCCCGATGGAAAGATCTCAATGTTTCTGGTGGGGGAGGTGCCTGCGGCGGGGCGGACCCCGGAAGAACTGGCGCAGGCCATCACAGAAGTACTTCTGAAGACGATGACGCGGCCGGAAGTGCACGTGTCCGTGCAACAGGTCAATAGCAAACGATACTACCTGATCGGGGAGATCAACCGGACCGGGGCCTTTAGTTTGGTTGCCCCCACGACCGTATTGGAAGCGATTAGTGCGGCCGGGGGATTGCGCGAATATGCCAATAGTAAGAAGATCGTCATAGTTCGAGGCGCCAAGCGTCTGAAATTCAACTACAAAGAAGTCGTGGCGGGAAAGAATCTCCAGCAGAATATTTTCGTCGAGCCGGGAGATCAGATCATTGTCCCGTGACACGGTGAACAGGAAAAAACGGAGGTGTTATGGCAGATAGCCTGGAAAGTTCCCTATCGACGGGCCGGCGGGCGCTGGACATGGAAGATTACCTCGATATGCTTCGCAGGCAAAAAGCCTGGATCCTTGGTCCCACGTTTGCGGCTGTTGTCGTCGCCGTGGTGGTGGCGTTTCTCTGGCCCGACACGTATGTTTCATCGGCCACCGTTCGCGTAGTGCCTTCGCAGGTCCCTGAAATCTACGTTCCTTCGAACGTGAACATGGAGATGTCGGCGCGCATCAATTCAATGGCGCAGACCATTCTCAGCCGGGGAACGCTGACGAACATCATTAATACGCACGGCCTTTATCCGCGCGAGCGCGCCCGGCTTCCGATGGAGGATGTGGTCGAGAATATGCGAAAGAGCGACGTCAGTATCAGTAACGTCGTCACTTTTACCACCGGCGAAGGTAAGCGCCAGGTGCCCGCCTTTCAGATTTCGTTCAAGTACTTTGACCGGTTGCTGGCCCAAAAGGTCTGCCAGGACCTCGTGAGCCGCTTCGTGAACGAGAATATGCGGGAGCGTACCAACCAATCGGTTTTCACGACCCAGTTTCTAAAAGACCAGCTCGAGATGCAGCGCCGCGAGTTGGAGGTGGTTGAGGATAAGCTAGCCCGCTTCAAAGTAAATAATGCGGGAAAACTTCCCGACCAGGTACAGCAGAACCTACAACAGTTAAACGCATTGGAACAGCGATTCACCAATCTCAACAGCACCATCAGCCGCATCAATCAGGAAAAGCTGCTGATGGAGTCCTCGCTGCGCATTTACAAAGATCAATTGAATACCGTGGGATCGAATACGGAGACGGTAGTCCTTCAACAACAGCAGCAGCAGGTGAACTCCAAAAACGAGCGCCTCACACGGCTGGAAGGCGACATCCAGCAGATGGAGCTGCAGATCGCCGCGCTTAAGGAAAACTATCGCGAATCCCATCCCAATGTACAGCAGGCGTTGGCTACTTTGTCGGTGTTGAAACGGCAGAAAGAAGCGTTGGAGAAAGTGGAATCGGCTAAGAAGCCGGAAGCGGCACCGAAAGAACAAACTCGTACGGTTCCCAATGTCGCGGCGATCCGCGAAGCTCGCGAGCTTGAAAACACCATCAAAAAGCTGCAAAGCTCCATTGAAGCAAAAGACATCGAGATGGATGAGACCAAGCGCGAAGCGCAGCGCGTCGATCAAGCGATTAAAACGACGCAGAGCCGGATTGACGCCACTCCGCTCGGAGAGAAAGACTATCTCGACCTGCTGCGGGAACGGGATCTGGTCCGCGCACGGGTGGAAGACATGAATAAGCGCCAGGCAACTTCGAAAGTCGCCACCGAGCTGGAGAACCGGCAACAGGGCGAGAACCTGGAACTGCTGGATCCGGCCTCCGTCCCGATGAAGCCGGCGGAGCCGAATCGCGCTTTTATCGTGGGAGGCGGTGCGGCGATCGGTCTGATGCTCGGCATTTTCCTCGCTGGAGCGCGCGAATTGAAAGACAGCTCGCTGAAGAATCTGAAGGATGTGCGGGCGTACACGCAACTCAACATCCTCGGGAGTATCCCGTTGCTCGAGAATGATCTGGTCGTCCGCCGCCGCCGCCGCCTGGGGTGGCTTGCCTGGTCCACAGCCTGTATTGTGGGTGTGCTGGTAATGTCGGGATCGATGTATTACTACTACTTTTTGGTTAAGGTCTAGGGGAAGCGATTCGGAGGAACATTATGAGCCGGGTTCACGAGGCATTAAGGCGAGCGGAACAGGCGGGGCTTTTAAACCCGCAACAACCGCCTGTTTCGCAAACGCCGAGGTCCAATATTACGGGCCGGCAAATCGATAACACATTGAAAGGGGTCCTCGATCTGGTTCAGGAGGTCCCTTTCAATCCTTCGCCCGAAACTCATCTCATTGATGCTTCCCGGCCGCATGAAGCCCCGATGGAAGAGTTTCGCACTCTGCGCACGCGGTTGAATCACCTACAGGGATTACAGCCGATCCATACCGTGGTAGTTACGAGCCCGTCCCCTGCCGAAGGGAAGTCTTTCGCGGCTGTCAATCTGGCGATGGCGGAAGCAAATCTATCGAACAATCTGACGCTGCTCGCCGATTTCGACTTTCGCCGTCCGATCGTGCACAGCATGTTCCAGGTGGATCGCAGCCCGGGCATCACCGACTACCTGTTGGGGAAAGCAAAGCTGCATGAAGTGATCCGTAAAGTGGCCGGCACCAATCTCTACCTGATGCCCGCGGGCGAAGCGGTGATCAATCCACTGGAGCTGCTCAACCTGCCGGAGGTTCGCACCATGCTCGACAACCTTCCGCAGTTGTTCAACTGGGTGATTCTGGACAGCCCGCCGCTGTTGTTTGCAGCCGATGCCAATCTTCTGTCCACGCAATGCCACGGCACCATCCTGGTGGTTCGCATTGGCACGACCACGATTGACTCGATTACCCGGGCGATGCAGTCGCTTTGCGAGAACAATGTACTGGGGATCATCGTGAACGGGGCACGCCGCGGAGAGCTCTACAGTAAGTACACCTACTACCACAGCTATTATTATTCCAAGCCGGACGAACGCGCCGCGGAAGCGACGGCAGCAGCGGAAGACGACGAATAGATACAAACTTTTTCGGCGACTCAGTGGCCTTCGGCTTCGAGGAAACGCTCGGCTTCCATGGCGGCCATGCAGCCCGCTCCCGAAGCGGTGATGGCTTGGCGGTAAATGCGATCCTGTACGTCGCCGGCGTGGAATACACCGTCGATGTTGGTGCGGGCTCCTCCCTTGGAGAGAATGTAGCCATCGGAGTCGAGGTCGATCTGGCCAATGAAGGGCTTGGTGTTGGGGATATGTCCGATTGCCACGAAAAACCCATCTACTTCACGCTGGACTCTCTCGCCTGAGAGCAGGTTTTTGAGAGTAACTCCGGTGACGAACCCTTTCTCCACGTCGTGCACTTCTTCGACCACCGTATTGAGGATCATCGTGATTTTTGGATTGGCTTTCGCGCGATCGAGCATGATTTTGGAGGCGCGAAAATGGTCCCGTCGATGGACGAGGGCGACCTCCTTACCGAAGCGGGTAAGAAAAGTGGCTTCCTCCATGGCGGAATCGCCGCCGCCAATCACCATGATGAGCTTGTTGCGGAAGAAAAAACCGTCACAGGTGGCGCAGGAACTGACTCCCTTTCCGATGAGCTTCTGTTCGGACTCGAGTCCGAGCCAACGGGCGGAAGCGCCGGTCGCGATGATGAGGGTGCGGGTTTCGATCCAGCCGTCCTCGACATGCAGGCGGAAGGGACGTTTGGAGAGATCGGCTTTCGTAACGGTTCCACCGAGATACTCGGCTCCGAACCGTTGCGCCTGCTGCTTCATGCGCTCAACGAGGACAGGTCCGTCCAAGCCTTCGGGAAAGCCGGGAAAATTTTCCACTTCAGTGGTAAGGGAGAGCTGGCCGCCTGGTTCGTGTCCGGCGATGACCAGCGGTTTCAGACTGGCGCGGGCGGTGTAAATGGCTGCTGTGTTGCCGGCACAACCGGAACCCAGGATGACGACATTATGCATGATGGGAGTGGGGCGGCGAGGGCCCAAAGCCCATGCTAACACGGTGATCCCTGGGAACCCTGGGAGATGGCGCGGAGTCAATAAGACTTGCAGATGTGGCGTCCGGCGGATCCATTAATCCTTGGCTGGCGGCTGGGTCTGGCGTTGGCGACGGTTGGCCTAGTGCTGACCCTGTGGCCGTCCCGGGAAATCGATGCGGCGTTTGTTCCGCGGGTTCGTTTCCCAGCGATGCGATGCAGCAGAGCGCTGATTCTGATCGATGGGAATACCTACACGATAGAGGGCCGGTTTCTCCGTTTCGTGCGTCTGGCGCGGGCGGATGGGTACCGGGCGGCGCCGAATCTGCGGCGGTTTCCGGAAGGTTCGTTGCACGGGGTACGGCGCGGAGGTGGGTTGTTGCTCACCGCCGGCGGGCGGCGCGGCGTTGGAGAATATTGCCGTCCAGTTTGGCATTACAGTGGCTGAGGCAGACACAAAAGCCGCGGTTCGTGGGGATCCGCAAATTTTCTAGCGAGACAATGGGTTTCTGAAGTCTCATGCGGTGACCGATGGTCGTGGAGCCGGGCGAATACGCGATGCAGATCACTGCGTTCCAGGGCGGCCGCTGCAGGGTCCCCAAGGAGCTGTCACTTTCCTCGGCAATGCGGCCGGCGCCCAGGGTATCGCGCGGTGGAGTTTGGCGAAGGGCGGTGGGGATGCTGGGAGATCCGGCGATGATTACGGCGCAACGGATACAGTTGTATGGACGCGAAATCCTCATAGGGTTGAACAGCGAGGGCAACGAGAACCAGCGGCTAACGTTGAATATCCTGCACTGGCTGTCCAAACTGATGTAGTGGGAAGCGTCGCCATCCTTTGGACGATTGGGCACTCGAATCGCACGCCAGTCAAATTTTTGGGTATATTGCGTGCGCACGGTATAAGGCTAGTGGTAGATGTGCGGCGGATTCCTCATTCGCGTTTCAATCCCCAATTCAACAGACGCGCTCTGGAGAAGTCGCTTCACCAGACGAAGATTTTATACCGACATGCGGAGGATCTTGGAGGGCGACGCCCGCAGCGCCGGGATTCATCGAATACCGGGCTGGCGGAGGGCGCGCTGCGAGGATATGCGGATCATATGGAGACTCCCATTTTTCAGGAGGCGTTGAGGATGCTCAAGGAGCGGGGCCGGGAGCAACCCACAGCGGTGTTGTGCGCGGAGGCCGATCCCGCCCGTTGTCACCGTTCGCTGCTTGCGGACGCATTGGCCGCCCAAGGGATGGAGGTACGTCATATCGTGAGCTTTCGGCAAGGATGCGTGTAAGTTGATCCGGTCGTGCTATCTGGTTGGAGTTTGCGGATAGCACCACGGCATCCACTCCGCCGGCGAAGCCGCCACCGCCGCAGGATTTCGCAGCATCGCCACCATGTAGTC
>DATLCW010000170.1:0-10737 GCA_035526195.1 Bryobacteraceae bacterium | reverse complement strand
TTCCCAAAGTGGCCCCTTCCTGTTACATCGATCCCAGCGCGCAGGTCATCGGCGACGTCACCATCGGCGCCATGTCGAGCGTGTGGCCGAATGCCAGCCTGCGCGGCGACGTGAACTGGATCCGTATCGGCGAGGGCACCAATATTCAGGACAACAGCGTGCTGCATGTGGATAGCGACGGCTTTCCGCTTACGATCGGGGATCGGGTGACCGTGGGGCATTCGGTGGTGCTGCACGGCTGCACGATCGAGGATGAGACGCTGATCGGCATCGGCGCGATTGTGCTCAACGGCGCGAAGATCGGGCAGGGATGCGTGATCGCGGCCGGCGCGCTGGTCCCCGAGGGTATGGAAATTCCCGCCCGCAGTCTTGCCATGGGCGCGCCCGCGAAGGTACGGCGCGAAGTCACCGGCGAGGAGCGCGAGCGCTTCCGTCTCAATGCCGACCACTATATCGAGCTGCGCGGGCAATATCGGGAAGAGCCATCTTGATTCGAGCCGTCAAAGGAACGCGCGACATTCTGCCGCCCGCGAGCAAAGTGTGGAACCACGTGGAAGCGGTGGCTCGCCGCGTGATGGAGGCTTATAACTACAGCGAGATCCGGACGCCGATTCTCGAGGATACGTCGCTTTTTGCGCGGGGCGTGGGCGAAGATACTGACATTGTCAGTAAAGAGATGTACACGTTTGAGGATCGCGATGGCGAGTCCCTCACGCTGCGTCCGGAGAATACGGCGGGGGTGATCCGGGCGTTCATCGAGCATCGTCTGGACCAGATTCCGGGCCTGCAAAAACTCTATTACATGGGACCGATGTTCCGGCGCGAACGTCCGCAGAAAGGACGCTACCGGCAGTTCTCCCAGATAGGCGCGGAAGTAATCGGTTCGGAGTCCCCGGCGGTCGATGCGGAAGTGATCGAAATGGTGATGGAGATTCTCAGCCAAAGCGGAATCGAAGGATTTCATCTCATCCTGAATTCGGTGGGCTGCAAGGAATGCCGCGCCAATTTCATTGCCGAGCTGAAGAATCGGTTGACGGATGTCGCCGGTCATCTCTGCCAGGATTGCCAGCGGCGTGCCGTCACCAATCCCTTGCGGGTGTTGGATTGCAAAGTGCCCGCCGATCAGCCCATCATTGAAACGCTTCCGTCGATCCTCGATCATCTTTGCGAGCCTTGCAAAACGCACTTCAGCGCTGTCCGCGGTTACCTGGATGAGCGCGGGATTGCTTACGAAGTGCGTCCACGGCTCGTACGCGGGCTCGATTACTATATGCGTACGACTTTCGAAGTGGTCCACGGGGCGTTGGGAGCGCAAAACTCTATGCTCGGCGGGGGGCGCTACGATGGACTTGCGGAAGCACTGGATTCCAAGGTTCCGGCGCCGGGGATCGGGTTTTCCATTGGCGAAGATCGGCTGGTGATGAGCGTGGAAGAGGCGCTCCCCGAATTGCACAAGCAGGAATTGGATGTGTTCATCGCCCCCATGGGAGCCAATGCGCTGCAACATGTCATGCTGCTTGCCCGCGAATTGCGCAGGCATGGTGTACGTACGGAGATCGCTTTTGAAGGAAAGCTGAAACGGGCGCTGGAACTGGCCAACAAGCAGGGGGCCCGGTACGCTTTGCTGGTTGGCGACAACGAAATTTCCGCCGGAGCCTACGCATTGAAGAACATGGCTAGCGGCGAGCAGGAGACAGTGAGCCGCGATCAACTCGCGGAACGGTTATATGGAAAGCACGGAACTTCGTAGCGAAGGGCGCCAGCCCATACCCCTGGATTTTTTGGGCGACCTGCGCCGCACGCACACGTGCGGGCAACTGCGCTCCTCCGACGCCGGCATGCGCGCCCTGCTGATGGGATGGGTGCACCGGCGCCGCGACCTGGGTGGAGTTGTCTTCATTCACCTGCGCGACCGGGACGGCGTAACCCAGGTTGTCTTTCATGAGGATGTCGAGCCGGAGATTCATGCGAAGGCGGAACTTCTCCGCAGCGAGTTCGTGGTGGCTGTAGAAGGCCGTGTGGCACAACGCACTCCCGGCACGATCAACGCCGCCATTCCCACCGGCGAAGTGGAAATGGTTGCCGAGCGGGTCTGGATTCTGAATGAATCGCGCGTCCCCCCGTTTCCGATGGACGAATTTGCGGAGGACATCGCCGAGGATGTGCGGCTGAAATACCGTTACGTCGATCTGCGCCGCCCGCAGATGCAGAAGAACATCATTTTGCGATCGAACATTTCCTTCGCCGTGCGCGACTTTCTTTATTCGCAGGGCTTCCTGGAAATCGAGACGCCCTTCATGACCAAGTCCACTCCGGAGGGCGCTCGTGATTTTCTGGTGCCGAGCCGCATGTCGCCGGGCGAGTTTTATGCCCTGCCGCAATCTCCGCAGATTTTCAAACAACTGCTGATGGTGAGCGGCTATGAAAAATATTTCCAGATTGTGCGCTGCTTCCGCGATGAGGATCTGCGCGCTGACCGCCAGCCCGAGTTCACTCAGATCGACCTCGAGATGTCGTTTCCGCAGCCGGAGCGCATTTTTGAAGTGGTGGAAGGAATGGTGGGGCGTGTTTTCGAGGTGGCGGGCTTTCCGATTGAAACGCCGTTCCCCCGGCTGACCTATGCGCAAGCGATGCGGTCCTACGGCAGCGATAAGCCGGACATGCGCATTCCGGCATTTCAGTGCGTTGAAGATTTGTTCCCCGCCAGCGGACTGACCGATGAAGGCATGCCCCTGGTGACGATTTACATCCCGAATGTTGGTGCAGCATCCCGCAAAGAGCGCGATGAATTCAAGGCGTTCGGGCAGGAGCGCGGGCTGCGAGTGTACGACGATGCGAAACGCCTGGAGCGGGATTATCCGGAGCAGATGGCGAAAGTTCGCGAGCGTACGGGTGCGGGGGAAAACGATCTGTTAATGCTGGCGGGCTGGGTGGGTGAGAAAAAAGGACACCGTCCGGAAGAAACGGTACTGCAGGCGTGCGGGCAGCTACGCCTCAACGCCGCCCAGAAATATGCCGATCGCCACAAGCTGTTTGATCCGCAGGTATTCAAGTTTCTTTGGGTGGACGACTTCCCGATGTTTGAATGGGATGCGGAGGACGGCCGCTGGATGGCTGCTCATCACCCGTTCACATCCGTGATGGATGAGGATCTGGAGAAGCTGACCGCCGATCCCGCGCGGTGCCGCGCGCGATCCTATGACATTGTGCTGAATGGGACGGAGTTGGGCTCGGGGTCGATCCGTATCCACCGCCGCGATGTGCAGGCCACGGTGTTCGCCGCGCTGGGCCTGTCGGATGAAGAGGCGCGGAAGAAATTTGGATTTCTTTTGGATGCCCTCGAGTATGGCGCTCCTCCCCATGGCGGCATCGCGCTTGGTCTGGACCGGCTGGTGATGTTGCTGGCAGGCGGTAAGTCCATTCGCGACGTGATTCCCTTTCCGAAAACGGCGAAGGGGACGGACCTCATGTGCGAGGCCCCATCGGAAGTGCCCGACAGGGCTTTGCGGGATCTGGGGATCATGCTGCGGAAAAAGACTTAGCAGCGGTATCCCAAGCCAAGCCGCGCGTTCTAACGGCCACACTGGCTGACTCGTCACGCCTTTGCGCGCATCGCGTGGGCTTGCGCGTAAGCTGCACGGAGAGCGTTGTAAATAAATCCGCGGACAATCGGCAGTCCACATTGTCCGGCACCATTCTCGTGTCTTTTAAACTTTCCTCGTTTCCCTCTTGACTCTCACGTTACGTGATCCCCCAGAATGCAAAGTAGCGGCTGGGACTAACATGGTCTCTGCCGGGAAAGCGATGGCTTACACAGTCAAACAAGTAGCCGCGATGTCGGGCGTCAGCGTGCGTACGCTTCATTTCTATGATGAAACGGGCCTGCTCAAGCCCGCCTATTACAGGGCGAATGGCTACCGGGTTTATGAGGAGCCGCAGCTCCTGGTCCTGCAGCAAATCCTGTTTTACCGCGAGCTGGGGTTCGAGCTGAAGGAAATCAAACGGATCCTGGACCGGCCCGATTTCGAAAACGCCGCTGCCCTCGAATCGCACCGGCAGGTTCTGGAGAAGAGCCTCAGCCGAACGCGCCGTTTGCTTGAAACCATCGACAAAACGATCCAGCACTTGAAAGGAACCAGGCACATGAAGAGTGAGGAAATGTTTGCGGGCTTCCGCGTCGCCGCAGGGAACGACCGATTCGGCGAGCACATCAAACTCGGTGGCGAATGGAATGATTGCAAAGTCTCTGCACAGGACACAGAGGGAGCGATGTGCATTTTCGAGTTTACCGGCACCGGCGGCGGGCCGCGGCACCTGCACCACGAGCAGGATGAGTGGATCTACGTCATTGATGGTGAGGTTGATTTTGTAGCTGGCGCTGAACGGTTGCGTCTGACCGCCGGTGAAAGCATTTTCATCCCGCGCAAGACCGCCCATATATGGACCTGCATGAGCGGCCGGCCGGCCAAAATCATCAATGTGTACCAACCCGCCGGCAAGATGGAGGAATTTTTCCGCGAAGTAAGCACTTTCAAGAACCTGCCCACGCGTGAGGACGTGATCAACAAGACTTACACTGAGGAACAAGTGCAGGCGCTCGATCGGTTGTTTGGCGACCACGGGATGGACCTTCTTGGCCCACCGGTCCTGGAGGTCGACAAGGACGGACGAATCACGCAGATCGCCTAAGCGAAGTGGGCGACGGGACGGGAAGGAGTGATTCTACGTCCGGCTGGACTGGGATTCCCGCCGGTCCCAAGTCCATCTCGCTCTTCTATCAGTGGCTTATCGGCAGCGGCAAAGCCTTCTTGCGTTAAAATACATAAGTGTCTTACGACGTGGTGGTGATTGGGAGCGGACCCGGAGGTTATTCCGCGGCTGTGCGGGCTGGCCAATATGGGCTCAAGACCGCGCTAATAGAGAAAGATCCGAAGCTCGGCGGATGCTGTCTGCTGGTGGGCTGTATTCCGACCAAAGCCCTTCTGCACAGCGCGGAAGTGTGGCAGCATGTTCTGCATGGCGCCGAAGAAGGCATGGTGTGCGACAATCCGCGGCTCGATTATCCCAAGGTAATCGACCGCAAACAGAAGATTGTCGACAAGCATGCCAAGGGCGTGGAGTTTTTGGTGAAACGCCAGAAAGCCGACATCCTCAAGGGTTTTGCGAAGCTGCTGGGCAACGGCAGGATTGAAGTCAAGTCGGATAAGGGAACGCAGATCGTGGAGGCAAAGAACATTATTCTGGCCACCGGATCGGAAGCCCGTATGCTTCCGGGTCTGACTCCGGACGATACGATCCTGACCAACATCGAGATCCTGGACATGCGGACGGTGCCGAAGTCGCTGATCGTGATTGGCGCGGGCGCGGTGGGCGTCGAGTTTGCATCCGCCTTTAACCGCTTCGGAACCAAGGTGACGGTGCTCGAGATGCTGCCGCGGCTGGTGCCGGTGGAAGATGAGGATATCTCCAAAGAGCTGGAGCGCTCCTTCAAGAAGAGCGGCATCCGCTGCGAGACTGGTGCGAAAGCCGGCGACATTCAGAAGACAGCCACTGGTGTGAAGCTGAACGTCACGCTCGCGAATGGCAAAACCGAAGTGATGGAGGCGGAGAAGCTACTGATCGCGGTGGGACGCAAGCCGAACACGGACCAGATCGGGCTCGAGAACACGAAGGTGGAACTCGATCGCGGGTTTATCAAGGTGGGCAAGATGCAGGAGACCGCCGAACCCAATGTGTATGCGATCGGCGATGTGGTGGCGGGAACTCCGCAACTGGCCCACGTCGCGACCATGGAAGGCATGATTGCCTGCGCGAGTATCGCCGGGAAGCCGGCAATTCCGATCAATAAGGATCGCATCCCCGGCGCCACCTATACCGAGCCGGGCATCGGCAGCGTGGGGTTGACGGAGGCGCAGGCAAAGGCCGCCGGATACAAGGTGAAGGTGGGCCGGTTTCCCTTCACCGCCAACAGCAAGGCGTCGATCGTGGGTCTGCACGAAGGCTTTGCAAAAGTCGTCTCGGATGAGAAATTCGGCGAAATACTGGGCGTACACATCATCGGGCATCAGGCCTTCGAGTTGATCGCGGAGTGTGTTTTGGCGATGGAGGCCGAGGCGACGGTCGATACGCTTCGAAATACCATCCACGCGCATCCGACGCTGTATGAGGCCGTGGGAGAAGCGTTCAACGCCGTTTACGGACAGTCCATCAATGCTTAGGTGCGCGATCCGCGATGTGGGGCCGATCAACTTCGAGGAAGCCTACGCTCTGCAGCAGGAGCTCGTGTCCGCCCGAAAGCAGGGGCTGATTCCCGATCAGCTTCTGTTTCTGGAGCATCCGCACGTGATCACCATGGGCCGCAACGGCCGTAGTGAGAACCTACTGGCGACGCCGGAGATGCTTGCCCAGGCCGGGGTTGCGTTTCACCACACCGATCGCGGCGGCGACGTCACCTATCACGGCCCCGGGCAGGTGGTGGCGTATCCCATTTTCGATTTGAAGGATTGGAAGCGCGATGTGGTGGCGTACGTTCGCGGCCTGGAGCAGGTGGTGATCGGAACCCTTTCCGACTTCGGCATTGAGGGCAGCCGGGTGGAGGGCTGCACCGGCGTCTGGGTGGAGGGCAGGAAGGTCTGCGCCATCGGTGTGCATCTCAGCCGCTGGGTTACCTCCCACGGACTGGCACTGAATGTGAATACGAACCTCGAATATTTCCGCTACATTATCCCTTGCGGGCTCACCAAGCCAGTAACCTCAATGACAGCCTTGGGGTCAGTCGCCACCCGCGATGAGGTGGTTGCCCGGCTGGCTGCACATTTTATACGTGTCTTCGATCTGGAAATTCAATACGATTCAGACACACAAGCGAAATCCGTTCCCCTGGAGACCATTGCATGATTGACGTCGTAATGCCCCAAATGGGCGAAAGCATCGTGGAAGGCACACTCACGAAGTGGCTGAAAAAAGTAGGCGACCGCGTGGAGCGCGATGAGCCTCTTTTTGAGATCTCCACCGATAAAGTGGATAGCGAAATACCATCGCCGTCGGCTGGCGTTCTCGCCGAAGTATTGGTGGAAGAAGGAAAGACGGTAGCAATCAATACGGCGGTTGCCCGTATCGATGAGAGCGGAAGCGGCGCGGCTCCGGCGGCTGCGGCGCAGCCTGCGGCGGAGGCTCCGAAGACCGCTCCTGCGCCCGCACCCGCTGCCCCCGCGCCACCTCCCGCCGCCAAGCCGGAAGCCGCGCCTGCCGCTGCTCCTGGACCTGCGAAGCCGGCTGCGGAAGCTCCTCCCGCACCCGCGGCCGAAGAATTGCAAGGCCCCCTGTCCCCGCTCGTTCGCCGCATGGCCCGCGAGTACAACATCGATCTCAACCAGGTGAAGGGCAGCGGCGCCGGCGGCCGTATCACCAAGAGCGACGTCGAATCCTACATGGCGGCCCAAGGCGCGCGCACGGTGGCGGCATCGGCGGCTCCCGCTGCGCCGTCTCCTGCTCCAGCCGCTCCGGCTCCGGCCCCGGCGGCTGAGCCGGCTGCGCCCTTGGTAAAAACCGGCCCGGCCAAGACCCGGGTGGAACCGATGAGCGTGATGCGCACCAAGATCGCCGAGCATATGGTGTTCAGCAAGCGTACCTCAGCCCATGTCACGACAGTTCATAAAGTGGACATGACCAAAGTGGCCAAGCTGCGGGACAAGCTGAAGGATCCGTTCAAAGAGCAATATGGGTTCTCTCTGACGTTTCTGCCTTTTATGGTTCGGGCGGCGACCGAAGGCTTACGCACATTCCCGATCCTGAATGCGTCGATCGAAGGCTCGAACATTATTTATCACAACGAGGTGAATATCGGGATCGCCGTGGCGCTGGATGGCGGCGCGGGCCTGATTGTGCCGGTGATCCACAATGCGGATGAGAAAAACGTAGTGGGGTTGCAGCGCGCCATCGTGGACCTCGCGGGCCGCGCCCGTTCCAAGCAGTTGAAGCCGAACGAAGTGCAGGGCGGAACGTTCTCGCTGACGAACTTCGGCAGCTTCGGAAGCCTCTTTGCGACTCCCGTGATCAATCAGCCGCAGGTGGCGATCCTGGGCATCGGAGCTGTGGAAAAAACGCCGGTAGTGGTGGACGACGCCATTGCCATCCGGCATATCTGCTATCTCGCGCTGACGTTCGATCACCGCCTGGTGGATGGCGCGCTCGCGGACCAGTTCTGCCAGAAGGTGAAATCGATTCTGGAAGGGTGGTCGGACCAGGTCCTTTAAGGCGCCGCGAACAAATGAACAGATTAGCTGCGCTCGCCACGTCCGCTCTGGCCGTGCCTTACTCGCGCATCCGCGAACTGGGGGAGTTGGCCATGAAGATGGACAGCTCCACCACCGACCCGGACGACAAGGTTCTCCGGCTGTACTTCGGCGAATCGAACATACCGACACCGGAGTTCATCAAGCGGGCGGCGCAGAAGGCAATGGCCGATGGCTTCACGTTTTACACCGAGAATGCCGGAATGCCATCCACACGTGCCGCTCTGGCGCGATATTACGCGGAGATCCAGGGCGTGACGCTTGATCCGGCATCGCAGATCGTGGTGACCACCAGCGGCGTGCAGGCTTTGAACGTGGCGCTGCGATGTGTACTGAATCCAGGCGATGAGGCGATTGTGCTGACACCCGCCTGGCCCAACGGATCAGCGATCATCGCCATGGCAAATGCGACCGTGCGGCAGATTGCGCAACCGCTGGAAGGCGACCGCTACGGAATCGATTTCGATGCGGTTGAAGCCGCGATCAATGAGCGGACGCGATTGATCCTCTATACGTCGCCATCGAATCCTTTGGGATGGGTGGCTACCGGCGCCGATCAGGACCGGCTGCTGGAGATCTGCCGCCGCCATAATCTATGGTTGATGGCGGATGAAGTCTACGAGCGGCTCTACTACGGTGGGAAGCCAGGGGAGCCGGTGCCCACCATTTTGAAGAAGGGAACTCCGGAAGACGCGGTGATCGTTGTGCAGTCGTTTTCCAAAACCTGGTGTATGACGGGATGGCGCGTAGGGTGGCTCGTATCCAGGCCCGATCTGTGCGAGAAGGCCGCCCAATTGAACGAGTTTATCGTCTCGCATGCTCCCAGCTTTTCGCAGCGTGCGGCGGAAACCGCGCTGCTATGGGGCGAACCTTCCTTGCGGGAGATGCTGGCACGGTTGAAAGAAAATCGCGACTTCTGCATGGCCTTTCTATCGAAAATACCGGGGATGAAGGTGCCCAAGCCGGAAGGCGCATTTTATCTGTTTCCGAAGCTGGAAGGTCTAACCGACTCTTTTGATTTCTGTAAGCGGCTGCTGATAGAGACCAAGGTGGGTCTGGCTCCTGGCGTGGCCTTTGGCGCCGGCGGCGAAGGATCGCTGCGAATCTGTTATGCCGCCGAGCGGCCGATTCTGGAAAAGGCCATGGTGCGGTTCAGCCAGTTCCTTGCCCAACAGCGTTGATTTCATCAGCCCCTAACATCTGAAACTCCTCCTTTCCTCGTACAGAAGAGTGTAAATCAATCCTCGAATCCATCTCAAGGAGGGGTGGAGTATGATTCAAAGACTTGCCGCAGCCAGCGTCGCGTGTCTGTTGATGGCAGCGGGCGGATTCGCCGCCAGCCATCGAAACGGACCGCTGTTGCTGGAAGACCAGACCGCCAACCTGAACGATTTTTACATCTTCCGCAGTTGGGAAACCGGACGCACCGATCGGGTCGTGATGAGCATGAGCGCGCAGGGATTTCAGAATCCCGGAAACGGGCCCAGCTATTACAAATTTTCCGACAGCGTGATGTACCGCTTCAGCGTAAACAACTCACGCGCCCTGGATGGGTATCCCGACTTCCAGATCGACTTCCAGTTCCAGACCACGCTGCGCGAGAACCCCACGTTTCTCTCGTATTTCGGAGTGATCGATTCGATCGACAGTCCCGGGATCCTGCTGTATCAGACCTATACGGTGGTGGTCCGCGACCTCAAGAAGGGAACGACGGTCGCCTACGACCGCGATAAGAACGGGCATCTGCTGTCGGTGGCTCCCCCCAACCAGGGACCAAAGGCCACTCCGAACTATGAGGAAAAGCTGGGCGCGACATCCGTATTCGAGCTGCCCAATGGAATGCGGGTCTTCGCCGGACCGCGCGACGACGCCTTCTATTTTGACAGTTCTTCGGTGTTCGACTTTCTGAATTTCCGCGCACCTGCTCCTGTGCTGTCCGCCGCGGACGACCGTGGCCAGGGCGCCGCCTATCCCAGCGCCGTGGATGGCTTTGCGGGTTACAACATCAGCCTAATCGCCGTGGAAGCGCCCATTAGCATGCTTACCGCGGACGGTTCCGTCCCCACGGACCCCAGGTCAGTGAATGCCAAGATCGGCGGATGGGCGTCCAGCCACCGGCAGTTCGTGACCGTTCGCCCGAGCCCGGACGATCCGATTCACTTTGGGGAATGGCAGCAGATTGACCGCGTGGGCAACCCGCTGACAGTTGAGCTGCTGATCCCGCTGCCCATGAAGGATCGCTGGAATCGCAGCCAGCCGGTCAATGATATGCAATGGGCTCCGTTCATCGGCGACCCGATCTTTGTGAGCGCGGTTTTGAAAGGCGTGTTCGGTTTGAACACGGCCCCGGCTCCGCGCAACGATCTGTTGGGCGTTTATGTTCCGGACATCACGAGGATTGATTTGACGGTTCCTCCGGTGGCTCCGTCGGCGGCCAGCTATA
>DATLCW010000141.1:0-5352 GCA_035526195.1 Bryobacteraceae bacterium | reverse complement strand
CAGCACGCGGGTGCTCTCACGCAGGTTGTAACGGCCCGTCAGCATCACTTCGGTCGACGCGCCGCGCGCTACCGCACCCGGAAACACGGTCTCGATACGAGGGTAGCCGCGCTGGCCCAGAAGCGGGAGCGCTGACAAGAGCAAGAGCAAGCAACTAGCGACGTGCCGCATTCCGTCCTCTTCTCTGAAGAACCTTGTCTCGCAGGCCTGACGATGCCTCGAAGCGGCCTTCCGGGTCAATGGCCAGCCATTCCACCGGAGCCGTGCGCTGCATGGAACGGTGAACGAACAAGCCCAGCAGTTTGCCGGTAGGCACTTCCCAAAGGCGAGTGATGCCATCGCCGCCGGCGGCGGCGATGAGTCGTGAATCGGGACTGAAGGCCACCGAATACAGAAGGTCGTCGGCGTCCACCAGAGCGCGGATCGGCCGGCCCGACTTACCGTCCCAGAGCCGCACCGTATGATCAGCGCTGGCAGTGGCCAGCACGGCGCCGTCCGGGCTGAAACGCATGTCGTAAACCGCTCCGAGGTGACCCTGCATCTTCCGCGAGGGCGTCCAGCCGCGTTCGTTTACACTCTCACCGATTCCGGCGATCTCCCACCAGCGGAGTTCAGGTGACTCTCCGGCGGTTAGCACGAACCGGCCGTCAGGACTGAAGGCGACGGCGAGAATTCCCTTGAGCTCCGGATTGATCGTGAGCAGACCACCTCCGGAGACACCATCGGATAGCTTCACGGTGCGATCCATACTGCCGGTCGCCAGCCTCTTGCCGGAAGGGTCGAACGCCACGCATTGAACGGTATCAGAGTGATCGTTGATCTGCGCGATCCGCTTACGTTGAGCGACGTCCCATATCTCTACCGTGCGGTCAAAACTGACGGTTGCTAAACGGGCGGAATCAGAGCTGAACGCCTGGTCGAGGATCACCTCTTTATGCGCGACTAACCGGGCAACCGGCTTCAGCCCTGTCGCGTCATACAGGCGCACCTCGCCGCTGGCGAATGGCCGGCCGCCAGCGACCGAAAGCAGCTTAGCGTCCGGGCTGAATTCGAGACTGTTCACACTGCCGGTCACATCGCCGATCTCCCCGGTAACAACCCGCCGGTCGAGGTCCCAGACCACAACTCGCCCCGAGGAACCGGTCACCAGCCGTTTGCCATCGGGATGAAACGCCAAAGCCGTCACCGGCGCCAACGGACCAATCGCCGCGTCGACCCCTGTCTGATAGGGAGAGGTCACGATCCGCTCGGCTGCGGCTTCCTCTTCTACAACGAGCGCCGCCGGAACATCAAGCGCGGGCCTGGGGCGGGACTCGCGCGCGGCCAGACTCGAGGTGACGGGTGCACGCCGTCCAAAGGGCAGGAACACCCCGGTGAAGCGCATGGGGATCTGTGGAGCCACCGCCGTATCGGGCGGAGTCAGGATCACTGGGGATGAGCCCGGTTTGGCGCCGCCATCAATCCAGCGCCGAACGAGTTCAATCGATTCGCGGCTTAGCGGTGGGCCTCCTGAAGGCATGCGGCGCTTAGGATCGCCGGATTCGAGGCGCCTCACCAACTCGCTGCCAGAGGCATTGCCCGGAATCACGACGGCATGGCCGGCTACACCCCTGAGAATCGCATCATAGGAATCCAGCGCCAGCCCGCCACCCAGTGCTTTCTTGTCAATCACGGCGTGATTATGGCAGCCGGCGCAACGCTCTTCGATGACCGGCCTGACCTGCTTGTCGTAGTCCACTTCCTGGCTCGCGGCTAACGGAACCCAGGCCAGCCACAGCGCCCCAAGCTTCATGAGATTAACTCAGAGATCGGCTCGCCCCCGGTCAGAACCTTCATGGGGCGGTTCTCGTTGGAAGGATAGACGAGGTCCGGCGATATCCCGAGAGCCGAATACACGGTGGCCGAAAAATCCTGTACCGACACGGGCCGCTCGGTGGGATATTCCGAGCGTTCATTCGTCGCACCCACGACAATGCCGGTCTTGATGCCCCCGCCGCCAAGAGCGAAAACCTGTGTCGCCGGCCAGTGGTCCCGGCCCGCCTCCGCGTTGATTTTCGGTGTCCGCCCGAACTCGCCCATGCAGATGACCAGCGTGGAGTCCATCAGGCCGCGATCGTGCACATCCTGGAGTAGCGCCGAATAGGCATTGTCCAGAACCGGCAAGAGCGTCTCCTTCATGTCGCGAAAGTTATTGGTGTGCGTATCCCAACCGGGCATGCCAACGGTGACGTAACGGACCCCTGCTTCCACCATGCGGCGGGCCAGCAGGCAGCTTTGGCCGAACATCGTCCGCCCATAGGCATCGCGCAGTTTGGCGGGCTCCTCGTCGAGCCGGAACGCCTTCTTGACGCGGGGTGAGGTCACCAGGGAATAAGCCTTCTGATAGTAGCCGTCGACCTCATCGAGCTGGGCAAGCCGGGTGTCTGTCCCGCGCTGCCACCGGTCCAGCATCTGAAGCATGGAGCGGCGGCTGCCCATCCGTTCCATGTCCACTCCTTTCGGCGGAGTCACATTTTTCACTCGAAACCCGATGTCGTTCGCCTTGTCGCCGATCTCGAGCGGATTGTACTGCGCTCCCAGAACGCCGGCGTTGAGAGCATCGCGCTTCCGGAATCCGTCGGGACCGCTGATGTCACCGACATACACGTAGGGCGGCACACCGTCACGATAGCCGGTGACCCAACTGACAAGCGAGCCCTGAGAGGGATAGCGGACGCCGACGCCGGATGGAGTTGGGGCGTAGCCGCTGGTTACCAACTGATCCGCCAATCCATGAGTCCCCTGGTTATGGGTCATCGAACGGATGAGCGAAAAGCGCTGCGTGAGGCGCGCCAGCCGCGGCAGATGCTCGACAAAATGAATGCCGGGCGTAGTTGTTGGAATGGTCTTGAACTCGCCGCGTATCTCGAGAGGCGCGTTTGGCTTTGGGTCAAAGCTGTCAATCTGGCTGATACCACCGCTCAGCCACAGGAGGATACACGAGGTTTCCTTACCCGGCCGGCCTTTCTGGCGGTTGTCATCCGCCGCGCGAAGCAGTTGCGGCAAATTCAAACCGAACAGGCCCAAGGAGCCGATTCGCAATGTCTGGCGCCGCGAGATTCGGTCGCCGAATGGCCCACTAGTTAACGGCAGATCGATCATCGTAACCCTCTCTCAATGGTTGAACAAAAACTCCCTCGAATTCAACAGCGTCCACAGCAGATCCTCCAGCACCTTCCGGCGCGACTCTCCCTCAGGTCGTTGGCGGATCAATGCAATAGCTGCCGCTGCTTCGCTTTCGGAGGGTGGCCGGCTTACTGTCGCATAGTAAAGATTCACCACCGCCTGATCAAGGGGCAGCAGAGCAAACAGATTTGCGACACGGCCGCCCGGCGCGGCAATTTTGCCTTGCACAAAGTCGCTGTTCATCAGGTGCAGGGCCTGCGTCACATTGCTTTCGTTATTCCGCGAGCACTCGCAGGGAACCAGCCGGCGCGGACGCCCGAAGGTGTCCAGGAACTCCGATGTCACTTCCGGATCCGGAAGCTGAATGGGCCGGATCCCTGGCGGCAGGCCGGGATACTTCTCCGGCACGTTCGTGGCGACGGTGAGCGCATCGAGCAACTGCTCGGCGCTGAGGCGCTTGGGCGTGTAATAGGTGTAGAACATATTGTCGCGAGGCGACTGCGCGCCAGCTACGGAATCAAGCTGGTACACTCTTGAGTTCGCGATCGTGCGGAGGATGTGTTTCTGGTCAAAACCGTGCTCGCGGAAGTCTCTTTCGAGAGCTTGTAAAACTTCGGGAATCGATGCGGGGTTAGTGTCGCGAATATCATCCATCGGCTCGATCAACCCCCGTCCCATCATGTAGCCCCAATAGCGATTCACGAAGTTGCGCGCAAGCCACGGATTGCTCTTCGCCGTCAGCCAGGCAGCTAACTCCCGCCGTGGATCTCCCTCGTAGGGAAAGTTGCCCCCGTCAGGGATCGAAGGCCGTACCACTTGCTGTGTCTTCGGGTGGCGTACGAAGCCGGTGGGCTTTAGGCGCAGCGTGGTGCCGCCATAGTCACTATCGGGCTTGGAGTCGATTCTGGCGAAGAATGCCGCCAATCCGTAATAGTCAGCCTGGCTCCATTTTTCGAACGGATGCTGATGGCACTTGGCGCAACCGAGGCGCAAGCCCATGAAGGCAATGCTGACCGCCTCTGCTGCTTCCTCGGGCGACCGCGTCATGCGGTAAAAGGCCGCCACATCCTGGCTGTTGGGTTGGCCGCGAGACAACAGGATCTCACGCACCATTTCATCGACGGGACGGTTCTGCCGCATCGAACGGTTGAGCCAGCGGTGAAAATTCCACATGGCTTTCTCGCCCATTCCGTTGCGCGTCACTCGCAGGAGATCGCCCCAACGCAGAGTCCAGAAGTCGGCATACTCCGGCCGCTCGAGTAACCGGTCGATCACGCGGGCGCGCTTGCGGGCCGAGGTATCGGCGGCGAAGGCTCGAATCTCTTCCTCTTTGGGCAGCACGCCAGTGAGGTCGAGCGAAACGCGCCGCAGGAACTGGGTGTCGGAAGAGAGCCCGGCCGGTTGCAGTCCTAACTGTTTCCATTTGGCCGCCACCAGGCCGTCTACGTAATTATTGGGCTGAAAATCCGTTAGGGGAGAGGAGGTTGCGTAGGGAACCAGCAGGTTGGCAACGGCCGAACGGCCCATATAGCGCGCCAGAACGGCCGCCCGCCCGCCCGCCTTCGCGGTTACCGAGGCGCCGGCGGCGATCTCTGCCACCGAATCATTCAATACCTCGAGCCGCGCCAAGGCCGTGACGTCGCGGGCCGATCCGTCGTTATACCGGGCCGTCGCGCGAATTACGATCCGCTGGCCCACTGCCAAGGTCTGCGACGCCGGAGCCACGTCGACGGAAACCAGCATCGGATCAGCCGCTAACGGAGGTGCAACGCCCGAGGAAATCCACGATAGGAGCATGTTGTAAGTAGGAGAATTGACGGCAAACCGGCGGCCGCCGCCGTGCGGTATCGCCAGCGAGGGCTTGCGGAGGATCAGGCTGCCGGCGGCCGCTTCGAGGTCAACCCGCCGGCCCTTCAGGTCTTTGACAATCGCTTCGTAGTCAGCTTCGGCGTCGAAACCCAACAGCGAAAGCTTGAACCCACCTTTGCCATACTGAGACCCGTGACATGCGCCCGAGTTACACCCGAGTTTGGTGAGAACCGGCTGGATGTCATTGCGAAAGCTGGGTGCCGGCTGAGCGGGCAGCAACCCGGCACCCAAAGAGAACGCGATCACGCAGCTTCGAATCAAAACACTTGTCACAATTGTGCCGGTCAGAAGAGGAACTTCAGCCCGAACTGCATAATG
>DATLCW010000131.1:0-12023 GCA_035526195.1 Bryobacteraceae bacterium | reverse complement strand
AGCCGGAAGAGATCCGCGCCGAAGAGACAGCGCTCAAGAAGCTCGGTTTGGTGCCCAAAGAGTTCGATTTGAAGAAGAGTACGGTGGACCTGCTGACGGAGCAGGCCGCGGCATTCTACGACTATCACAAGAAAAAGCTGTTCGTGCTGGATAGCAACGCCACGCTTACGCAGAAGCCTGTATTGGTGCATGAGCTGGCGCATGCGCTGGCTGATGCGCATGTGAACCTCGGAAAATATATTTTCAAAGGTAAGAGCGACGATGCCGCCTTGGCGCGGCAGGCGGTGATGGAGGGGCAGGCGACGTGGCTGATGTCGGAGTATCTGCTTTCGAAGATGGGAAGTTCGTTGAAGAGCGCACCGGAGATGGCGGACGTGATGAACAAAATGGCCGGTTCCTCGGGCGGCATGTTTCCGGTGTTCGATTCAGTGCCGCTTTATTTGCGCGAGTCGCTGATGTTCCCGTACACGAAGGGCTTCACGTTTCAACAGGCGGTGATTGTCGAACTCGGCCAGGAGGGGTTTGCCGAGGTTTTCCGCAATCCACCGCAAAGTACCCAACAAATCATTCATCCGGAGAAATACTTCGCCAAGGTGCTGCCGCTGAAGCCGCCGCTTCCCAAGGCTGATTTGAAAGGATTCCGCGACGTGGTGGACGGCGGAATGGGAGAGTTTGATCATGAAGTCCTTTTCCGCCAATACGGCGGCGATATGGCGGGCAGGCACGCGCAGAAATGGCGCGGCGCCCAGTTTCGAATTGCCGAGCACAAGAAAGACAAGCGGATGCTACTGCTGTATGCCTCGGAATGGGAGGACGTCAAAGCCGCTCAAGAGGCTTTCCGCCTGTATCAACAGGTGATGAAGGGAAAATGGAAGAAATTCGAGATCACCTCGGAGTCAGAGACGCTGGTTGAGGGAATCGGTGATGATGGGACATTCCGGCTGTTGCTGGAGGGAACCAGGCTGAGCAGCGTGGAGTAAGCCGGTAATGATGGCGATTTATCGAGCGATTGCGCCGGTCTGCAGGCCCTCTTTTAGAGTAAAGCCCGACCCGACGGCGGCGACGGCACAGGTGCGGCGGGAAAGGCCAGTCCCTTGACGGATGCGGTACACCGCTTCGATTCCAGTGCAGTGCGCGCCGAGGAAGTTCTGGATACCGAACTCCTTCAGTTTGCTGGAAGTCCAATCGAGGTGCTCGTCGGATGATGCGAAGAGATGCCAACCGCCGATGGCGGCGTGAATCGGAGCATTGCGAATCTCGCGGCGGGCCTGTTCGAGGGTGTTGATGATGCCGGCATGGCCGCATCCCGCAATGACGACGAGACCCTTTTCGGTGTCCAGCACCAGGGAGGAGTCCTCGGGCAGGTTATCCTCGGCGCGGGACCCGTCGAGCCGCACCAGCGGAAACCGGGTACTCCAGTTCTTTTCGGGATGGACGCGCTTTACCGGCCCGGTGAGCCAGGCGCCGCGGAAAAGTTCCTTGGCGCCATCATATTCGGTAAACGACCCGCCGAGGGCTTCATATTGGGACCTGATGGTTTTCACGTGGTTGGTTTCGGCTTCGTTGGGTCCCGGGCGGGAGAGGAAGATGCCTTTCCCCGCGTGCGCGCGCGAGAGAGCCTTGGGGTTGGATTTGGAGAGTTCCCTTCGAAGCATGAGGAGCCCTCCGGTGTGATCCCCGTGGTTATGACTAAGGATCACATCCGTAATGGTGGAAAGGTCGATTTTAAGCTCCTGAATGTTTCGCCAGACCGTGTCGGGACGGGCTCCGGTGTCGAAGAGAACGCGCTGCCCATCCGCTTCGATCAGGGCGGCGAAACCCCATTCGCCGATTCCCGCGGAATCGGTGAGCATGGTTGACAGGACACGGACTTGCAGGTCCTTGATGCGCTGATTCGACTGGGCGGCCAGCGAGCCATAGAAGCCGAGGAGAATGCAGAGAAGACGCATAGCAGTTATCTTCTCATGCGGCAAAATACCGGATTCCCATATTCCCTAAAAACTTGATAGAGTAGGGGTGCAGTGTAAAAGCTGTACGCGGTAGGTGAGTCTATCGTAGTGACTGTGTTCGCCAGTAACTCAAGGTCGGAACTCCGTCCTTGTTTTTGTGAGTGAGAACCGTTGAGTTGGCTGGGACTGGAGTTCGTGACCGTGAAGAATATTTTCGTTGGAAACTTGAGTTTCAACGCCAGCGAGCAGGACGTTCGTTCCATGTTTGAAGCCTATGGCGTTGTGGATCGTGTCAGTATCATTACCGACCGGGAAACCGGCCGGTCTCGCGGCTTCGCTTTTGTCGAAATGCCGGATGATCAGGAAGCCGACCGCGCGATTTCGTCCCTTAACGGGTCGCAAATCGGTGGGCGTACGTTGAACGTGAATGAAGCCCGGCCGAAGGGTGAAGGTGGCGGCAGCGGCGGCGGCGGTGGTTATGGCCGCGGCGGCGGTGGCGGTGGCGGCCGTGGAAGCGGCGGTGGCGGTGGCGGCCGTGGAAGCGGCGGCGGGTTCCGTGATCGCCGGGGTTACTAGGTTGCTCCCGCGCTAGCGCGGGGTAATCAAGCCTCCCAGTTTACTGGTTTCTCCACCCGCGATCCTCGGAAAGCGGGTGGAGTATGCCTCAAGATACTTTAGCCCGGATCCTGTGTTGTAGATCACGATACGATCCTCGGATTGGAGTGCGCCTGAGGCGAGCAGTTTTGGCACGGCGGCGACACAGGCGGCTCCCTCGGGGGCGGCGAAGATCCCTTCATAGGCCGCCAGTTCGCATCCCGCCTGCAATGCTTCCTCATCGGAGACCGCCATGGCGGTTCCTCCACTCTCTCTTACTGCTTTCAGAATCAGGAAATCTCCCAAAGGTTTCGGGACTCGTAATCCCGCGGCAACGGTCGACGCGTTTTCAAAGAACTCGCTTCGCTCGGCTCCTTTCTCATAAGCGCGGACGATCGGCATACAGCCTTCCACCTGGATGGCGAACATCTTGGGACGCTTGCTGGTGATCCAGCCCAGGGCTTCCATTTCGTGGAATGCTTTCCACATTCCGATGATCCCGACGCCTCCGCCGGTGGGATAGAGGATCGCTTCCGGGAGTTCCCAGCGGAACTGCTCAGCGATCTCATAACCCATGGTCTTTTTGCCCTCGATGCGGTAGGGCTCTTTGAGCGTCGAGATGTCAAACCAACCCTCCTCTTTCGATTTGGCGGCGACGATTCTGGCGCAATCGCTGATAAGACCATCTATTAACGTTACATTTGCCCCAAAGGCTTTGCACTCGATGTAATTTGCCTGGGGCACATCGGAGGGCATATAGATATGCGCCTCCATGCCCGCCGCGGCGGCATAGGCTGCAAGGGCGCTGGCGGCATTTCCCGCCGAGGGGATGGCGACTTTCGTAATACCGAGTTCCTTGGCCATGGAGATGGCGCAGGAGAGGCCGCGGGCTTTGAAGGAGCCGGTTGAGTTCAGTCCGTCGTCTTTGACGTAGAGGTTGGAGGCGCCGATTTTTTCCGCCAGGCGGCGCATGCGGAGGAGCGGCGTCATGCCTTCGCCCAGGCTCACGATGGAGTTTGGCCTCGAGACGGGGAGGATGGGCGCGTAACGCCACATACTGCAGGGTCCGCTGGCGATCCAGTCGCGGTTCCAGCTCTGGCGGGCTTGTTCGAGATCGTAGCGGACCAGCAGGGGAAAGCCGGTGCGGGAGAGGTTCTGGATCGCTCCCGCATCATAACGCTCGCCGGTCTGGCTGCATTCAAGATGGGTAATGGTGGTCATTCGGTTATGCCAGAAGTTCCTTCACGACGCTGGCTTTTTCTACTCCGGTAAGGCGATTGTCGAGGCCCTGATATTTGTAGCTGAAGCGTTCGCTATCGATGCCCAACTGATGGAGTACAGTGGCCTGGAAGTCGCGGATGTGAACCGGATCCTTTATGATGTTGTAGCTGAAGTCGTCCGTTTCGCCGTGTACGGCTCCGCCTTTGAAGCCGCCGCCGGCGACCCACAGACTAAAGCAGCGCGGGTGATGATCGCGGCCGTAGTTGGTGGCGGTCAGCGTTCCCTGCGAGTAGATGGTGCGCCCGAATTCGCCGCCCCAGATGACGATGGTGTCATCGAACAAGCCTCTGCGCTTGAGGTCCTGCACGAGCGCGTAGTTGGCCTGGTCGACGTCTTTGCATTGGCTGGGCAGCACTTCCGGCAGTAATCCATGGACGTCCCAGCCGCGCTGGTAGACCTGCACGAAGCGCACGCCGCGCTCCACAAGACGGCGCGCCATGAGGATGGTGTTGGCGTAGCTGCCGGGCCGGCGCGCCTCTTCGCCGTAGAGCTTGTAGGTACTTTCGGGCTCTTTCGAGAGATCGGTAAGATCGGGCACCGAGGATTGCATCCGGAAGGCCATCTCGAATTGCTCGATGCGGGCTCGCGTTTCCGGATCGCCAACTTTTTCGTGTTGGATTTTGTTCAGTTGATTGAGGCCGTCCAGCATACGGCGGCGCATTTGCGGATTCACGCCGTCGGGGTTGTTGATATAGAGCACCGGATCGCCGCCGGATCGCAGCGCGACACCCGCATATTGGGCGGAGAGAAAGCCGGCGCTCCAGAGGCGGGCGGAGATGGCTTGCACATTTGCCTTGGGATGGGTGTGCTGGGCGTTCATCACGACGAACGTGGGCAGGTCCTGATTCATGCTGCCGAGGCCATAGGCGATCCATGCCCCGATGCAGGGTTTGCCGGGGATTTGATTGCCGGTCTGGATGAACGTGATCGCGGGCTCGTGATTGATGGCTTCGGTATTCATGGTGCGAATGATGGTAATATCGTCCGCCATCTTCGCGGTGTAGGGCAGAAGCTCAGAGATCCAGGCGCCGCTTTTGCCGTGCTGATTGAACTTGAAGACCGAGGGCGCGATGGGGAAGCGGCTTTGGCCGCTGGTCATGGTGGTCAGGCGCTGGCCTTTGCGGATGGATTCGGGAAGATCCTTATCGAAATATTCCTTCATCAGGGGTTTGTAGTCGAGCAGGTCCATCTGGGGCGGGGCGCCGACCATATGGAGATAAATGACGCGCTTCGCTTTGGGCGGGAAATGCGGCAGGCCGCTCAATGCGCCGGACGCGGCGGGAGTGAGCAGCGACCCAAGCGCGGCCCCCCCGATGCCGGCGGCTGTGCGGCCGAAAAACTGGCGGCGCGTTTCGAGGAGAACGGATCGATCGATCGGATTCATTTGTTGAGTGCCTCATCGAGATTGAGAACCTGATTGGCGACCATGGTCCAGGCCGCCAGCTCGGCGGCGGGGAGATTCTGTTCCGGCTTTGACTCGCCGGTGGAAATCAGTTTTACGGCATCGCTTTCGCGGCCGGTGTAGTAGGCAAGAAAATCCTTATAGGCGGAACGTACGACCGCGCGCTCACGGGTTTCAAAGGGACGGGCGATGACCTGGGTGGTGATGAAATCGAGACGCGTATCGAAGGTGGGTTTGGTGAAGGCGCGCTCCGCGAGACGGCGGGCGGCTTCGACATATTGGACGTCATTGAGGGTTACGAGCGCCTGTAGAGGAGTATTGGTGCGCTCCCGGCGCACGGTGCAGTTTTCGCGGCTGGGGGCATTGAAAATCTCCATGGAAGCGGGAGGCGCGCTGCGTTTCCAGAAGGTGTAGAGACTGCGGCGATACAAGGAATCGCCGTGGTCGCGTTTGTAAAACCGCGTAGTGCTGCTTTTCATGGCAACGGTTTCCCAGATGCCCTCGGGTTGGTAGGGGCGGACGCTGGGGCCGCCGATTTTTTCGGTGAGGAGACCGCTGGAAGCGAGCGCAAAATCACGAACCATTTCGGCGTCCATGCGGAAGCGGGGACCACGCGAGAGGAGGCGATTCTCGGGGTCCTTCTTGAGCTTTTCCGGCGTGACCGTCAACGCCTGGCGGTAGGTGGAAGAGGTTACCAGGAGGCGGTAGAACGCTTTGATGTCCCAGCCCGACTCGCGAAACTCGACGGCCATCCAGTCGAGCAGCTCGGGGTTGGCGGGGGCTTCGCCTTGCGACCCGAAATCTTCAGCGGTTTTCACGAGGCCGGTACCGAAAAGCTCCTGCCAGAAGCGGTTGACGGTGACGCGGGCGGTGAGCGGATTGGAAGGATCGATAATCCATTGGGCGAGGCCGAAACGGTTCCGGGGCAGCTCACTCGACATGGGCGGCAATACGGAAGGGACGTTGGCGGAGACTTCCTCGCGCGGCTGGTCGTACTGGCCCCGGTAAAGGATGCGCGCGACGGGTTTGGAATTGGCATTCTCTTGCATGACGTGGGTGACAGCCCCGCGGCGGCGAACCTCGCGGCGCTGTTTCTCCACCTCGTCGAGTTGGGCGGCGGCAACCTGATAGGCGGCGTTTGTGCGGTTGACGAAAAACAGCATTTGGGCGCGTGCATGGCTGCTGGTGTTCCATTTGGAGAGCGCTTCGATCAGATCGTCGCCCAGAGCCTGGCGGTAGAAACGCAGGTCGGCGAGAGCTCCGCCTTTGAGCGAACGCTTTCCGTCGGAGCCCATGCGGAAGGCGATCCGGGAGGGATCGGCGGGCTTGATCTCTTCGCTTGGATCGGAGTAGACGCGCTCGGTGGTGAGCGGCGTCCCGTTGACGTAAATGGTAAGCCCGGCTTCTTCGCGGCTGCCGTCATAGGTGACGGCGATATGGCTCCAGGCTTTGGCGCGGAGGCGCTGCTGGGGATTGCCGCGGATTTGCGGTTTCGGGGTGAGCCCCGGGTGCATCCATACGAAACGTGGCTGACGGGTGGTAATGTCGAGAATCCAACCTTGAGACTGTGTTTTGGAATCGGTGTGACTGGCGACCACCAGCGCTTCGTCGCCGGGGACATAAACCCAGGCCGACAGAGTAAACGGCTGGCTGGGATCGGCTAGCGGAATATCGGGAATTTCGAGCGCCGCCTTGCCGTTGAACTTCAGAGCGGAGATCTTTTCGGAGGGTCCAGCTTGCTGCGTGACCTCGGGCGGAAGGGCCGGCAGGGGAAGCGATACGCCGGCGGGCGGCTCAATTTCAGGGATGGCGGACTGGGAGGCTTCAGACTGGAGTTGTTCTTTACGGGCGCGCAGTTCGGTGGACCGTTCGTTTAGAAGCTGCCAGCGGGTGCGGTCTTCTTCGAGGGGGACGAAGAGAATGGGAGGCGTGTCCTGAATGTTGCCATCGAGGGGCTTTTGGGTCGTGTTTTTGAAGAAGGCCACCATCTGGTAGAACTCCTTCTGGGCGATGGGATCGAATTTATGATCGTGGCAGGTGGCGCAGCCGGTGGTGAGGCCGAGCCAGACGGTGGAGGTGGTTTCGACGCGGTCCTTCTGATACATCGCGTCCACTTCCTCGGGGATGCTGCCGCCTTCATTGGTGGTGATATTGCAGCGGTTGAAGCCGGAGGCGATCTGCTGCTCGAGCGTGCGATTGGGGAGCATGTCTCCGGCGAGCTGCTCGATCGTAAAGCGATCAAAGGGAAGGTTCCGGTTAAAGGCGTTAATGACCCAATCGCGATAGAGCCACATTTCGCGATAGTTGTCGATGTGCAGGCCGTGGGTATCGGCATAGCGGGCGGCGTCGAGCCAGAAGCGTCCACGGTGTTCGCCCCAACGATTGGAGCTCAGGAGGCGGTCAACCACCTTTTCATAGGCCTTGGGATTCCGGTCTTTGAGGAAGCTGTCGATTTCCTCAGGGGTGGGCGGGAGTCCGGTGAGGTCGAGTGTGACGCGGCGGATAAGGGTGCGGCGATCGGCGTCAAGCGCGGGCGTGAGCCGGGCGGCTTCCAGTTTGGCGAGAATGAAATTATCGATGGGAGTGCGGCCCCAGGCTTTGTTGCGGACGACCGGGGGCGGGCGTTTCACAGGGGGCTGGAAGGACCAGTGCTCTTTCCATTCGGCACCTTCGGCAATCCACTTTCCAAGGATTTCCTTTTGCGATTCAGTGAGGGATTTTTTAGTGTGCACGGGCGGCATGCGGAGAGCCGGCTTTTCGTGAGTGATGCGCCGGTAGAGGAGACTGGCTTTGGGATCTCCGGGTTGGATGAGCTTGCCGTTCTTGCGCGCTTCAAAAGCTCCTTCTCGGGTATCGAGGCGGAGATCCGCCATGCGAGTGCCTTTGTCGGGACCATGGCAGAGGAAGCAGGCGTCGGAGAGGATGGGGCGGACCTGACGCTGGAAATCGATTGTGGCCGGGGCCGGGGTGGACAGGAGGACGAGGAGAAGGAGCGGGGAAGGCTTGGGCATGATTCTCTATTTCATCATAGCCCCTGATGAAATGAATCTGATCGCCGCGGCGTTATAGGATAGCGCTCATCTTTTCCTGAGCAGTGGGGAAGTTTACTTTGGCCTTGAGGACTTCTTCGGCAATCGTGAGATATACATCCCCGATACTGTTGTGCGACTTGGTGTGAAGGCCGCCCTTCATTCCGCCTCCCGCCAATAGGATGGCGAGACCGTTGCATTTGTGGGGGCTGGCCTCGGCATGCTCATGGACGAAGACGCAGGCAGTGTGATCGAGGAGGTTGCCGTCCCCTTCGGGTATGGACCTGAGCTTTTCGAGCAGATAGGCGAACTCCTCTACATGCCAACGGCAGATATCGCGCATGATGCGCTGCTGCACCGGGGATCCGGCGTTATTGTGAGTGTAATCATGATGGCGGTTGGCCGCAAGGCCGAGCCAGGGGAAGCGGGTGAGGCTCTGGCATTTCGTCAACATGTAGGAGGCGACTCGGGTTTGCCCGGAAGCGAAGGCATGGACGAGCAGATCGGACTGGATTTTTGCGATTCGCGGATAGTCCGTCAGGTCCGTGATGTCTTCGGGTTCTTTGATGTTCTTTCCATAGTCGGGCGGAAGACTGGATATCGCCCGCTCGAGATCGCGGACGGAGGTCAGGTGCTCGTCGAGACGCTGACGATCCACCTGGCCAAGGGCGGGGGTCAGGTCGGCGACATCACTACGAACAAGATCCAACACACTCTTCTTGCGGCTGACCCAGCTTTCGTCTTTGACTCCGAAGAGACGGTCAAACAGATTGTGAGGGATCATCTCCGGCGGCAGGGCGCGCTCAAAACCGGCCCAGCTCATGTTGCGGTGAACGTTTTCTCCGTGGGATTCCTGGGCCACTCCAATCTGAAGCGAGTGGAAGCGGGACCTGGCGCCGATTTTTCCGGCGAGCAGGTGATCGATGGATGGCCCGGTCGCGCCGCGTCCATTGAAGGGAGTGCCGGTCATCAAGCCGCAGAGGGCGCTGAAATGGCCGTTGCCCTGCCCGTTAAGCCTGGCGGCGACGTTGTCGATCCCACTGATCACGTGCACATAGTCGCGCACGGATTTGAGCGGCGAGAGGCATGGGGTGAGGTCATAGTCCGACCCCGTCTGATCGGGAATCCAATAGCGCTCGGGGATTCCGTTGCCGTTGAACCAGACGACGAAGCGGGAATCGATAGGCTTTTTGCCAGCGGCGTAGGCGGTTCCGTTGGAGTTGAACATCGCCGCGAGGGGCGGAAGCCCGACGCGCACCGCGGCTCCGGTCAGGCTTACTCCGCGCAGGAATTTACGTCTGCTGAATTGCATGGTTTATCTCCCGAGAAAACTGCGGCGGTCAATCCATTATTATCCAAAGTGTGCACCATCGCCAGTACCAATTCTTTGAAGCGGAATCCGGAATCGCGGAACTTGACGAAGAGGCGATGAATCGTTGGCTGGTCTGATGTTGTTTCCGTGCGGCCATAGGTGTAGCGAAAGAACTGACGCACGATACATTCCTGGCAGGTGGGGCTATTTGCGAGGATGCGGCCCAGTTGCCGGGGATCGGAAAAGGAGGAGTTGGGAAGACCCAGGATCTCTCCTTGTGTATCAATCGGCAGGTCGAATTCCTTGTCGCGGGCACGGCCTATCGCATCAAAGCCTTCGAGACCGAAGCCGATGGGATCCATCAAACGGTGGCAGGAGGCGCAGGCGGGATTTTCTGCGTGAGCCTGCATGCGCTGGCGGCGGGTTTGCGCCTTGCCTTCGGGTAGTTCGGGTAATGTAGTGTTGATGTTCGGGGGCGGGGGCGGGACATGCTGGCACAGCAGTTGCTCACGCACAAAGATTCCGCGGGCCGTGGGCGAAGTGTCTTGGGGTCCGGCGGTGGCGGCTAGAAACGATGCCTGTCCGAGCAGTCCGGCGCGGCGGGCGGCGGCCGGAAAACGCACGAGTTCGAACTGAGCTCCAGGGGCGGGCAGTGCGTACAGGGTGGACAGGTCAGAAGACAAAAAGCCGTAATCGGCGGTGAGGAGTTCCATGAAATTGCCGTTGTTCCACACCAGGTGATGGAGGAGGCGGCGTGTCTCTTCGACCATGGCGGCGGCTAATTCGGGACTGAACTCGGGAAAGCGGCGGCGCTCTTTAGAGGCGTTGAGCACGCGGTCAAACCTCAGCCATTGATGGAAGAACTCGTCCAATGCCTGGCGGGCCAGGGGGTTGTCCAACATCCGCCGGGCCGCGCGAACCCTGGCTTCAGGGCTGCGCAGCTCGCCTTTGGCCGCAGCCTCAAAAAGAACCTGATCGGGCATTGTATCCCATAGGAGGTAGGAGAGGCGGCTGGCGATTTCATAGTCCGGCGCGGCTTCAAGGTGAAACAGAAATTTGGGCGACTGCAGCATGGCTTCCACTACGGCGCGGGCACCTTCGAGGAACTCTCCGGTGCGGCGGGCCTCGGCGCTAAAAGCGGCGGCGTAGCGCTGAAATTCCGCCTCGCGGAGGGGACGGCGGAAAGCTCGCAGACCGAACGATCTCAGGAAATCATCGCGGCACGGTTCGTCTGTAGCGGAGGCCGGTTTGCAGGGGATGAGGCGATTGACATCCCCGGCGCGGAAGGCGTTCCGGGCGAGCTTTTCCGCCGTGGTGCTGTAGGCTTCGACCAAAAGCGGAGGCATGCTCTGCATGCGCAACTGATTTTTGAACCCGTCCACGTAGTCTTCGGGCGGGAAGCGCGTGGCGGGCATGCTGTAATCGCCGAGCAGATCGCGGATGGTGTTGTTGTACTGGCTGTGGGTGAGGCGGCGTACGAGTTGCGCCGGCGAGGATTTTTCCGCGCCGCCAGACAGGGGGCGAGGCGCGGCAAGGGAATCGTGGGAAGCGGCGGCGAGATACCCAACCCACTGGATGAGAAGCTGTTCCTCTTCTGAGCCTGGCTTGATGCGTTCCCCTCCCGCGTGGGCGACGCGGTTGGTCGGCTTCAGGAGTAAGACGGACTTCCGTGGCGCGGCGCGATCCACGAGCGTTGAAAGGTAGAGTCCGAAGGCGTGAATGCGATCCTCGGCGACATCTTTTTCCGGGAACTGGAGGCGGGTGGCGGAAGCGACGCCGTCCCGTGCGTGACAGCCGCGGCATTGCGCCTTTTCGAGGATCGGGTAGACCTTTGAGGAAAAGAACCCGGGATTGGAGGAGACGTTTTGGGCGAAACAAATCGAGGCGAACGATAGTAGTGCCCATCTCATTTCGATGTCCCTCCCGCCCAGGATACAAAAACGGCCGGCTTCTGTTTGTGGAATGCCGCAAGGCCTTCGGGAGTGACGTTGGTTTCGGTGAGATACAGGAGTTTCAGACTGGGAAGCGCGGCCAGGGCTTGCAGAGTCTGGTTGCCGACGGAGGTGTTGGAGAGATCGAGATTGGAGAGGGATGGAATCGCGGCCAGCAAGGGGGCGGCGGCATCATCAATGGCCTTGCAATTCCATAGACTGAGGCGCTCCAAGCGCGGCATGCTTTGGAGGGACTTGAGTCCCGCGGAAGTGATCTGGGCGCCGCTGATTTCGAGCCATCGGAGGTTCTTGAGTTTCGATAATTTCTCCACGCCGAGGCCGGTGATGGTAATACCGCCGGCGACACGACAGTTGCCTACGGCGCCGGAGGAACTGGGCCGGCCGAGGCTCAATCCAATGCCGAGGTTGAGCTCTTCGAGGCCGGACAGCAGGGCAATTTTATCGAGATCGAAATCGGTGATTTGGGGAGACCAGCAGGCTCCTCCATTACGGCGTTGAATGCCC
>DATLCW010000122.1:0-33444 GCA_035526195.1 Bryobacteraceae bacterium | reverse complement strand
GTGACGATCAACGGGGTTGCTGTTGCCGTACAGTATGCGGGCGCGCAAGGCAGCTTCGCCGGATTGGATCAAGTAAACCTACCCCTGCCGCTTACGTTACGCGGGAGTGGAGAAGTAAGTGTTGCGGTGACGGTGGATGGGCAAACATCCAACCATGTCACAATCCATATCCGGTGATGAGCGTTGGAACAGCTTTCTTCAGTGCGTCATCGAATATACAACGTAATTGATGCCGTAACGATACGCCAGCGCCGTCATCTTTTCCGGGTAATAAGGCACGTCGGCGAATTCCCAGGCGTCGGCCACATCCGTGTTGTAGTTGATCGCCACGACCATGTGGTTTTTTGCATCGTACATCGCCCGCCAGGCGGGAACCGTTCCTTCCGGCTGCACCACTTGGATCGTACCGCCGGGACCGCGCCGCAGATGGCGGGAACCGGGAATAAACGTCAGATCCTTTCTGCCGATTTCGTATAAGACATGCATCACCGAATCCGTTTCGGCGATATCGGTGATGGGCTGATCGGGCAGGACGCGCCGCATCGTCTCACGGAACACTTCCCACTGTTCTTCGCCCCAGAAGTCGTCTACCACCAGAAATCCGCCGCGCATCAGATACTCTCTCAATCGGCCGGTCTCGGCATTGGTCAGCCCCCACCATCCGGTTTGCGTGGCATAGATCCAGGGATAGTCGAACAGGCGGTCATCGGTGAGCCGCAGATGACGCGGATCGCCGGCATCGATTCTCGTGAGACGCTGAATTCCCATGGTGAAGTGATTGTCGGCGGCCGGCCAATCCATCAGCCACCAGCCCGTTCCCATTCCCGCGCGCGAGGAGTAGCCGAACCAGCGGTGGAATTGCGGGAGATCGGTATACTCGACCCGCAGAAAATGAAACTCGCCTTCTTTCGGTGGGGCGACTTCATCGGCTTCGCGAGTGGCAAAGCGCCCTCTCTGGGCCAGGCCGGCGATCGCGAGGAATACAAGCGCGCCCGGCAGACCGCGTTTCATGGAAGCTGCTTCATTGTAGCAATGCAGCTGGTTGCGGATGGCCCCACAGCAGGCTACAGTGATCGCATGATTGGACTTCCGGAACGCCATGAATCGGCTCCCTACTACCACAGTTATATCGATCAGATCCCGGGCGGCAACATCGTGCATATCCTGGAAACCCAAATGCATGAAACACTCGGTTTGTTGGGCGGAATTTCTGAAGAGAAGTCGCTGCACCGGTATGAGCCTGGTAAGTGGTCCGTACGCGAATTGCTGAATCACGTGAACGACGCGGAGCGGATTTTCGTGCATCGCGCACTTTGGTTCGCACGCGGCTTTGACACTCCCCTGCCGGGCTTCGATCAGGATACCGGAGTGCGCGCGGCCAGGGCCGATGATTTTTCCTGGGCCAGCCATATGGAGGAATTCCGCGCCATCCGTTTGTCGAGCCTTTCTTTCTTCGCGAGACTGCCGGAGGCCGCATGGGCCAGAAGCGGCACCGCCAGCGGCAATCCGTTCACCGTGCGCGCCTTGGCTTATATAGTTGCCGGACACGTAGCTCACCACAACGGAATCCTGAAAACGCGGTATTTGTGATTCCCGCGCGATATACTGAAGATAGTCAATCACCTAGGAGCCGGAATCCGTGTATCTTCGATCCTTTCTCCTGCTGGCAGGCGCTGCTTTTTCTGCCATCGCGGCCGATACCATTATTCAGGAAAAATACACCGCGGCCGAACGCCGGCACTGGTCGTTTCAGCCGCGCTCCACTCCCGCCGTACCCGCGGTGACCGGCGCCGCCAACCCAATCGACGCGTTCGTCATCGCCCGGTTGCGGAAGGACGGACTGCGGTTGGCCCCGGAGGCCGGCAAAGAGACGCTCATCCGGCGGGCGTATTTCGACCTCACCGGCTTGCCGCCCGCCCCCTCGGATATCGATGCTTTTGTGCGCGACAAGTCGCCGAACGCTTATGAGCGGCTGATCGACCGGCTCCTCTCCAGCCAGCATTACGGCGAGCGCTGGGCGCAACATTGGCTCGACGTGGTGCGGTTTGCGGAAAGCGACGGGTTTGAGTACGACACCCATCGTACCGACGCCTGGCGCTATCGCGACTATGTGATCCGCTCGTTCCAGCAGGATAAGCCGTACGCGCAGTTTTTGACCGAACAGATTGCAGGCGATGAGATCGATCCGGGGAACAACGAACTGCTCGTGGCCAGCGGTCTGCAGCGGCTCGGTCCGTTGCGGAAAAACGCGGGGAACCAGGAAGTGGCGAGCAGCCGCAACGAAGTGCTCACCGAGATGACAAACGTCGTCGGCTCGGGCATGCTCGGCATCACGCTTGGATGCGCCCGCTGCCACGATCACAAGTTCGATCCGATCCGGCATACCGACTACTACCGGATGCAGGCCTTTTTTGCCGCCGTACATGAGAAAGACATTTCCGTCGCTCCCCCGGACCAACAGGCGGAATGGAAAGCGAAGAAAGAGGCGGTGGAGATGGAAGTTGCCGAATTACGCAAGCAGATGCGTGGTTTGAAGGGGGAAGAGCGGGAGCGCATGACGAAAAAAATGCAGGAGGCGCAGGAGAGAATGCCCGAGCCCCTGCCGGCGATTTTCACAGTCGCCAACGACATGAAAAATGTCTCATCGATTAACGTGCTGGCGCGCGGAGACTATCAGAATAAAGGTGCCCGGGTTGCCCCGCGTCCGCTGGGGATTCTGGTTTCCGAACAGATGCCGGAATTGCCGCTGGACGCGCCCAACCCGAGAACGCAGCTGGCGAAATGGATTACCGATCCGCAAAATCCGCTCACCGCGCGGGTGATGGCGAATCGTGTCTGGCTCTACCACTTCGGCCGGGGAATCGTCGCCACGCCGAATGATTTCGGCCGTATGGGGGTGCGTCCCTCGCATCCTGAGTTGCTGGATTGGCTGGCCAATGAGTTTGTCAGCGGCGGGTGGCGCGTAAAGACGCTGCATAAGAAAATCATGATGAGCCAGACCTACCGGCAATCCTCAGATTCCCCGTTGGAAACGGCTGCGCACGAGAAGGATCCGGACAATGCCTTGCTGTGGCATTACCCGGTCCAGCGGTTGGACGCGGAACAGATTCGCGATGCCATGCTCACCGTTTCCGGACGTCTCAATCCCGCCAGCGGCGGGCCGAGCGTGATTGCGCCGGTAGACCCGGAACTGGTGAACCTGCTCTATAAGCCGTCCCAGTGGGCGGTGGCAAAAGATGCGAAGGAGCATGATCGCCGCAGCGTCTATCTGCTCCATAAGCGCAATCTGCGGCTGCCGATGATGGAGGTGTTCGACGCGCCGGACATGCAGATCAGTTGTGCCCGCCGCGATTCGAGCACACACGCGCCGCAGGCGCTGGAACTGATGAACGGCGATTTTGCCAACGCGATGGCGAAGTCCCTTGCGGCGCGTCTCGATAAAGAAGCGCCTGGCCCCGTCCAGCAAGTGGAACTGGCATTCCGGTTGGCGACGGGCAGGCTTCCGAATGCTCAGGAAAAAGCTGCCGCTCTGCGGTTTCTCAAGACGCAGCCTTTAAGCGAGTTTGCCCTCGCTGTATTGAACCTTAACGCATTTTTGTACGTGAATTAACATGGCTCAGCACATTCGTCCGACACGCAACCGCCGGGAATTCCTCAAGGATGCCTTCTGCGGCTTTGGCTCCCTGGCGTTCGCTTCGATGTCATTTGAGGAGCAACTTCGGGCCGCTCGCAACAATCCGCTTGCCCCCAAGCCGCCGCATCATGCGGCCAAAGCGAAGTCCGTAATCTTCCTGTTCATGGCGGGCGGCCCCAGCCATGTCGAGACGTTTGATCCCAAACCGCTGTTGAATGAGCTCGACGGTCAGAAGCGGCCGAAGGAATTCGGCGAAGCGAAGTATCAGTTCGTGACCAATGATGCGAAGCTTCTGGGTACCAAACGGAGCTTCAAGAAATACGGCAGGTGCGGCATGGAAGTCTCCGACCTGCTGCCCCATACGGCGGAATGCGTGGATGATATCGCGCTCATCCGCTCGATGCATGGCGATATGGTGGTGCACTCCGCCGCGCAGTATCAGTTAATGACCGGGCGCGTGATTCCCGGCTTTCCCAACATGGGCTCGTGGGTGGTGTATGGGCTGGGGAATGAAAGCGACTCGCTTCCTGCTTATGTCGTGATTCCAGATCCCAAGGCGCGCTCGAAGCGGGGCAGCCGATGTACACCAATGGCTTCCTGCCCGCCGTGTATCAGCCGGCGATGCTGCGGCCGGGCGCTAAACCGCTGCTCAATCTCGACCTGCCCAAGGGGGTGGCGCTGGACCAGCGTAAAGTGACCGTCGATCTGATTCGCGAGCTGAATCAGGCCGGGCCGCGGGCTGAAGCGGAAGAATTCGCCGCGCGTATGAACGCCTATGATCTCGCTTTCAAAATGCAGACCGAGGCGCCCGAGGTTTTTGAAATCAACAAGGAATCGAAGGAGACGCTCGAGATGTACGGCGTCGGCAAGCAGCCCACCGATGATTATGGCAGGCGCTGTCTGCTGGCGCGGCGCATGGCGGAGAAGGGTGTCCGTTTCATCTGCGTGGTGAGCGGCGGGGGTCCAGGCAATATGCAGTGGGACGCCCACGAGGATATCGAAGAGAACCATCACCGCATGGCGGCCCAAACGGACCAACCGGTGGCGGCGCTGCTCAAAGACCTGAAACGTCGCGGCATGCTCGATTCCACGCTGGTGATCTGGGGCGGCGAATTCGGACGCTCGCCGGAAGCGCAGGGGGGAAAAGGACGTGATCACCACAACCTGGGCTTTTCCATGTGGCTCGCCGGCGGCGGCATCAAAGGCGGCCAGATCGTGGGAGCGACCGACGCCATCGGCCTTCGAGCGGTGGAAAGCCCGGCGCACTTCCGGGATTTGCACACCACGGTTTTGCATCAACTGGGGCTGAATCAGCACGCGCTGAGCTATATGCACCAGGGGCGCCGTGAGCGGCTGACGGAGATAGAAGGTAAGGTAATCCAATCTCTGGTTTAGAAATAGGAAGCATGCAACGTGTTCTGCTGGCGATGGTGTTGGTAGGCGCCACATCCTGCAACCGCCCGGCGGCCACCGAAGGCCGGCTGGCGGCAATTGAAGCGAACCTCAAGTCTCTCCGTCCGCTTTCCGGGCGCGAGCGGCAAACGCCCTATACCGCCTATTTCCAGCAAGGCGATCTGCAACTGATCGAGGAACAGCCTAAGGAAAGAACGGCGGTTCACAACCGCTACTACTTTCATCATGGCGAACTTTTTTACTACCGCCAGTTGCATCAGGGGCAGGTGACCCGGCAGTTCGTAATCGACAAAAACGGTTTGGTTAAGAACACTTACCCGGCGCCTTTTCCAAAAGACGATCTACAGCAGGTGTCGGCTCACGCCGATGCATTAAAGAATGCCGCCCTTACGCGCGCCGGACAGGTCTTCGATTTCCCGATCATGCGCAATCGCTGACCGGCGTTTCCGCACAGAACAATCCCACAAGCGGACACCGCGGTTCTTTCGCAGCCGGCGCAATTGTGCGTAACGTGCTTATAAATCTAGCTGTTAAAATGGTTCACGAGATGGCAGCTCCCGTGCCTTTCTAAAACGTTGAAGGATTCATACCTATGGATGTCCCCCGTAAAGGCGCGCGCCGGAGCAAGATCATCAAACGCTCCATCGCGCTGCTGATTGTTCTCGTCGCTATCCCCCTGATCACGTGGGGTCTGGGACGCCTCAAACCCGCTGCTCCGCCGGTGGAGCGGGCTTCCGTCTGGCCGGATAAAGTGAAGCGCGGTCCCATGCTTCGCCAGGTGCGGGGTTTGGGAACGCTGGTCCCGGAAGAGATTCTCTGGATTCCCGCTGTGACCGACGGCCGCGTGGAAAAGCTCCTTCTACGGCCGGGAGCCCGAGTCGGAAAAAACAGCGTCATTATGGAGCTCAGCAACCCTGAGCTGCAGCTGGCGATGCTCGATATGGAATGGCAGGTGAAGATTGCCGAGGCGAACTACCGCGATCTGAAAGTGAAGCTGGAGAGCGCCGAACTCGATCAGACCGCGCGCACGGCCCAACTGCAGAGCGATTTCATGCAGGCCAAGCTGAAATTCGACCGCGACGAAAAGCTTTCGGCCGAAGGTCTCACGCCCGACCTTACCTTGCAGCTCTCCAAGGCTACCGCGGAAGAACTGGGCAATCGCTTCAAGATCGAACAGAAACGCCTGGCGATCAATAAGGACTCCATTGATGCGCAGCTTGCCTCGCAAAATGTCCAGATTGAAAAGCTGAAAGCGGCCTACGGTCTGAAGAAGGAGCAGGTGGATCAATTGAAGATCACGGCCGGCACCGAAGGCGTTTTGCAGGAGATGACGCTGCAGGTAGGTCAACGCGTGACCCCGGGAATCATTCTTGCCAAAGTGGCCCAGCCGCAGAAGCTGAAGGCGGAATTGAAAATCGCCGAGACGCAGGCCAAGGACATCATCATCGGCCAAGCGGCAGTGATCGATACCCGCAACGGCACCGTGGACGGCCGTGTGTCGCGGATCGATCCGGCGGTGGTGAACGGCACCGTGACGGTGGATGTGATCCTGACGGGGAAGCTGCCGGACGGCGCCCGCCCAGACCTGAGTGTGGATGGCACGATTGAAATCGAACGTCTCAATGATGTATTGTTTGTGGGCCGCCCGGTGTTCGGCCAGGCCAATAGTCTGGTCACGCTTTTCCGCGTAGTGCCCGGGACGAAGGATGCCGTGCGCGTGCAGGTGAAGTTCGGGAAGATTTCTGTAAATACGGTCGAAATCCTGGAAGGTCTGAAAGAAGGCGATGAGGTCATCCTTTCCGACATGTCCGCCTGGGATGCGCACAGCCGGATCACGCTGAACTAAAAATAACGAAAAATTACCGGAACCAGCTAACGTCTGTTACGTAGTAGAGTCAATAGGGAAAACCGAAAGGAACGGGAATGAGCGCGGCAGAGAGAGAAACGTTGATCAAGCTGGATGGGGTGACCAAGGTATTCGTCACGGATGAAGTGGAGACGCACGCCCTGAGCGGGATCCACATGGACATTAAGAAAGGCGAATACATTGCCATCGCCGGCCCATCCGGGTGCGGCAAATCGACGCTGCTGGCCATCCTCGGCCTGCTCGACTCTCCGTCGGACGGCTCCTACACGCTCAAAGGGAAACCGGTAGAAAATCTGAAGCTCAGCGAGCGGGCGCGCATCCGCAACCGGGAGATCGGGTTCATCTTCCAGGCCTTCAATCTGATTGGAGACCTTACGGTTTACGAGAATGTGGAGCTTCCGCTCACCTATCGCGGCATGGGCTCGGCGGAGCGCAAGAAACGATCGCATGAAGCGTTGGAGCGGGTGGGCATGTCCCATCGCGTGAAGCATTATCCTTCGCAGTTATCGGGCGGTCAGCAACAGCGTGTTGCTGTGGCCCGCGCCCTGGTCGGCGAGCCGGCCATTCTGCTCGCGGATGAACCTACTGGAAATCTCGATTCGGCCAACGGGGAAGCGGTGATGGAACTGTTGCGGGAGCTGCATCGCGCCGGCGCCACCATTTGCATGGTGACGCACGATCCGCGTTATGCGCGACACGCGGACCGTTCCGTCCATCTGTTTGACGGCCGCATTGTCGAGGAGAACGTGGAGGTGGTTTGATGTCCGTTAGAAATTCACGGCCCGGGTGGCGCAGCCGGAATGCCGATGTCATAGCCGCGGCCGTGATTGCCGGTTTTGTGGTCGTGGGTTCGGCTGTGGCTACTCTGGTGCGCGAGCCGGCGTTGATTTTCCGCAGCCATCTGCTGAGGGAACAGGTGCGGCCCGGCGTGCATAAGATTCGCCAGGGGATTCAGGAGGAACTGCACCGCAACCACAACCAGTGGCGCGAGGAAAGCGGAAGAGTGAAGTGCGGCTTACAACGGTTCCGTGCCGGGATCCAAAACGAGATCGATAACAAGTTTCGAGCCCCGTTTCCGAAGAGCTCACCTCTCCAGCGGGATTAGCACCGTCCCGCCGATGCGCCGGGAGTGCGAAGATTGATTCCATGGAAACTCTGTGGCAGGATCTGAAGTACGGATTCCGCACACTGTTAAAGAGTCCGGGGTTTGCGCTCGTAGCCGTGCTTTCTTTAGCGCTGGGGATCGGTGCCAACACCGCGATATTTACACTGGTGAAGGCTGTTTTCCTTCAGTCGCTGCCGGTCTTTGAAGCCCACTGCCTGGCCGCGATGGTTACCGTGGATGAAAAATATCCCGGAGTGCTGCCGGTTTCCAATCCTAATTTCGAAGACATACGGGACCGCCAGTCCGTGTTTTCGGCCATGAGTATCCATACGTCCACCAGTTTTACGGTGACGTCGGGCGATGCCGAGCCGGAAACGTGGAATGCGGAAATCACCGGGGGTAATTTCTTTGATGTGTTGGGTGTCACTGCCTCTCTGGGCCGCACCTTCCATTCCCAGGACACGGCGGTTCCGGGCCAGTCTCCGTTCGTGGTGATCAGCTACGGGGTATTCATGCGCCGGTTCGGCGGGGACCGGTCGGTGATTGGGCGCACGGTGAACATCAATCGCCAGCCGTTCACCGTGATCGGCGTGATGCCCCAGGGATTTCGCGGGCTCAATGCGCTCACCGAGCCGAGCGCCTGGGTTCCGTTATCGATGGCGCGGGTGATCCTTGCGCGGCCCCAGGCTTTGCAGGAGCGGCGCGCGCTTTATTTTCTGGTGAGTGGGCGGCTCAAACCAGGGATTACGTTCGAACAGGCGCAAGCCTCCCTACAACCACTGGCGGCGCAGCTTGCCAGCGAGTTTCCGGACGCGAACCGCGGCCGCGGCTACCAACTGATCCCCATTACGGAAGCTACGATGAGCGCGGATATCCGCCAGGTGCTGCAGCGGGCCAGTCTGGTGATGATCTCCATGGTGGGACTGGTGCTGCTGATCGCCTGCGCGAATGTAGCGGCCCTTCTTCTGGTACGGGCGCGGGGCCGATCAAAAGAATTCGCGGTCCGGGCGGCGATTGGCGCCAGTTCCGGGCGAATCGCTCGCCAGTTGTTGACGGAGAGCCTCCTGTTATCATTCGCGGGGGGCTTGCTCGGCCTTCTAATTGCCGGCTGGAGCCGCGATTTTCTGTGGAGCTTCCGTCCACCCTACATTCGCGCTGCCGCCCTCCCGATGCGCTTGGACTCCTCCGTCCTGCTCTTCACATTCGGACTATCCGTACTGAGCGGCATCCTGTTTGGACTTGCGCCGGCACTCAACGCCTGGCGCCGGGATCTGGCCCCGGAATTGAAAGAGCGGACGACGCAACTGGTGAGGGAGAGCCGCTTTTTAGGAATGCGCAGCCTGCTGGTGATGGGACAGTGCGCTCTCAGCGTGGTTGCGCTGGTAGGCGCCGGGCTGTTTGTGGAAAGCCTCCGCCGCGCTCAGCAGGTGGATCCCGGTTTCGAAACTCAAAAGTTGCTGCTCACGCGATATAACCTCACCTCCGCCGGCTACAAAAAAGAGCAGGGCCTCGATTTTAACCGCCAGTTGGTAGAACGTCTCACGGCCATCCCGGCAATCCGCTCCGCCAGCTTTTCCATGATCAATCCGCTGCAAGGCGGCGGTTTTCTTCGGGAAATCATTCTCGACGGCGAACCTAGAAGCGGAGGCGTAATGGTTCTTTCCGATCACGTCGGGTTGCGTTACTTCGAAACGGCGGGTATCCGCTTGATCGCGGGCCGCGAGTTCAGTCCGGCTGACCGGGAGAACGCTCCTCGTGTGATTATCGTGAATGAAAGCATGGCAAAACGATTTTGGCCCTCGGAAAGCCCGATCGGCAAGCGCGTCCGCTTCGGAAATGACGGCGAGCAGCGGGAAGTGATCGGGATGGTGGCCGACACCAAGTTCTTCAGCCTTAGCGAAAAGCGAACTCCCTGTGTCTACGTTTCCCTTCTGCAGGAGTATATGAGTCCGGTCACGTTATTGGTACACGCCAATGAAAACCCCAAGATGCTGGCTGGTGTCGTGCGCTCCGAGTTGCAGCGGATCGATCGCCATATGCCGCTAGGGACAATCACTACGGTGGAAGAACAGATTGGCCGGTCCCTTTGGGCGCAACGGATGATGGCCATGCTGCTTGCTGTTTTCGGGGTGCTGGGGTTACTTCTGGCGGCGGTTGGCGTCTATGGACTTACGGCTTACTCGGTGAGCCAACGCATGAGCGAGATCGGGATCCGGATGGCGCTCGGCGCCGCGCCAAAAAACGTGCTGCTGCAGATCGTCGGACGTGGCATGTCGCTGGTGGTTCCAGGACTTCTGGCGGGAATCGCGCTGGCGTTGGCGTCTTCGCGCTTTGCGCAGAGTCTCTTGTTTGGAGTGGGCTCGATGCATCCTCCCATCTATCTGGGGGCGGCCCTGCTGCTCACGCTGGTCGCGTTGGTTGCCTGTTACGTGCCCGGGCGCCGCGCAACCAGGGTCGATCCGGTTTTAGCATTGAGGCATGAATGAACTTCGGGTCACCCCGCTGGCTGTGTCGGAGCCGGACCGGCGGCGCACGGTTTTTATAGAAGATGCGTTGGCCTTGGCCCGCTTCGCTTTCGGGAGCATTCGCCCGATGGCGTTGCGCGAACAATAAGACAAAATGATCAAACTGGTGAATGTTGAAAAGTTTTATGAGAACGGCCCAAACCGTACCTGGGTGCTCCGGCGCATCAATTCGGAAATCCGCGATGGCGAGTTTGTGTCCATTATGGGGCCTTCGGGGGCAGGAAAGTCCACGCTGCTGCACCTGATTGGAATGCATGACACGAGTTGGACCGGCGAGTATCATCTGATGGATCATCCGATCCACCGGCTCGGCAAAAAGGAGCGCGCCGAGATCTACAAGAAATATTTCGGCTTTGTATTCCAAAGCTATCACCTGCTGGACTCGCTTACGGTTTATGAGAATCTCGATATCCCTCTCTCTTACCGCAACATCAAGAAAGCCGAGCGTGACAGCATCGTGTGCGACGCGTTGGACCGGTTCAGCATCGTGGGCAAGAAGGACCTCTATCCGAACCAGCTATCGGGCGGGCAGCAGCAACTGGTGGCCATTGCCCGTGCCATGATCGCCAGCCCCAAAATTATTCTGGCGGATGAACCCACCGGGAATCTGCATACGAGCCAGGGCAAAGAGATCATGGAGATGTTCAAGAAATTGAATGAAGAAGGCACGACCATCATCCAGGTGACGCACTCTGAAGTGAACGCTTCCTATGGTCATCGGATTATCAAGATCGTCGACGGATGGATCTCCGCGGACTGAGGACGCTTAGTTCGCGCTTCGCCGGCGCACCTTTTCGAGCTCTCTCCGGAACAATGGATTCTCGGGGAATTCCTGATTCAGCTCACGGAGTTGCCGTTCCGCTTCGGGCAGGCGCTTCTCCCGCAGATGGATGATCGCCAACAACACTTTGGCGAAGGGCCGGAAATACCGCCCGTTTGCCGCCACCAGTTCCAGATTTCGCACGGCCTGTGTTTTTGAGCCCTGGGCCTGTTCAAATTTCACAAACCAGCGCACAAAAAACGGCACGCTGCCAAGCAGATACTCGCTGATTCCCGTCGTAATGTACGCATCGTAGAACTTCGGATCCGCCTTCAACAGCCGGACCGCCCAACTCTGCGATTCTTTGGCGAGGGAGAGACTGCCCATCTGGCGTTTTTCCACCAACGCGACGTAATCGGTCTGCACCCCGGTGGCGATGCAGAGCGCAAACAATGCCTGTATGTCCTGGGGGCCGGACCCTGCAATTTGCCGCACCTTGCCGATGGCTTGAAACAGCTGCGCCCGCACGCCGGGATCGGGCTTTAATTTTTTCCTGCTCAGAATGCGGTCGTCATCCCCGAAGAATTCGCTTTCCAGAATATGCAGCCGGTCCAGTTCTGAGAACAGATGAGCGGCGGAAACCACGCTATGCCCGACCGGATCCGACGGATTCCGTGACGTGTAGTCCTTAAGAATGGCATGGGCGCCGGAGAAATCGTGGCGGTACAGCCGGTCGAAGGCCAAGTCTAACGGGCCCTGCTGCGCCCATAACGCGGAGGCCACGAAGTAAAGAAGGATCCGCGTCATCCGGCAAAGATGCGATCGAAAAATTCCCTTGTGCGGTCCTGGATCTGCGCCAGCTCATCTTCGAGCGGCTGATCGTGAAGATGATCGGGCGTCCAGCGGCTCACCAGCTCGGCAAGCATCTCTTTTTGCGCCTGCGAGCGTGGCAGCATTCCTTCCGCTTGTCCCGTGAGCACTCGCAAGCCGTGGTCCAGCGCCCGATAGAACGTGGCGGCGTCGCGCAGGAATGCCGCATCCGACCGCTCCAAATGGCCCATCTTCTCGATCACGTCGATCCGCTCCGGTGTGTTGAGGACCTTGAAGAATATGCCGGCTCCTTTCAGCCGCAGATACATCAAAGCGAAATCGATGTCGTAGTACCCGCCGCGGCCAGCCTTCAGGGGGTCCTTCGCGCCCTGCTCCTTCTCCAGCCGCTGGCGCATCTGGCGCAGCTGCTTCTGCGAGCGTCCACTCTGGCCATACCTCCGCCAATCCAGATCCTGAAGCTCATTCAGAAATTTGGTAAGCTGCGCGGCATTGCCGGTAATGCCGCGGGACTTCATATAGGTGATGCCCTCCCAGGCTTCGGCGCGGTGGGCGAAGTAATCCTTGTAAGCGCTCTCCAATTGCACCAACTGGCCTTCTCTTCCGTTCGGACGCAGGCGTGTGTCCACAGCGAACATAAAGCCCTCTCGCGTGTACGCCGAAAGCCGGTCGATAATCCTGGTGGCGACCCGTGTCCAGAACTGGTGCTCGGCGGCATCGGCATCGGGAAGCACGAAAACCAGATCGGCGTCCGACCCGAGGTCGAACTCACTCATGCCCAGCCGCCCGAGCGCCACCACCATCATCTGATCGGTTGGATGGTAGGAGCGAGAGGAAGGCGGATGGGCTTCCGTCACCTCGGCGATCGAGATGCGGCAGGCGGCGGTGATGGCGGCATCGGCCAGCGCTGAGGTGCGCGCCAGCGTGGAAAACACCGGCGTTCCCACACACACGCTTTCGCTTTGAATACGAAACATCTCACGGCGGAAAAAGCGCCGCAGGTCGTTGGCATCGTCGAGCGCCAGAGCATCCGCCATCCCGGCATCCACTCCGGGCTTCTGCCGCGCTTTCCTCAGTTCCTGCAACATGTCCGGAAAGCGCACCATCTGCTCGGAAAAATACAAGCTGTGCTCGAACAGATCCAGCAGATAGCCGGTGAGAGCGGGATCGGAGTCCAGCCACTTGAGCCATTCGGGATTCGAGACCACCCATTCCAGGTAGCGCTCGAAGCTCTTCGCCCCCCTGCGCAGATTGGCGCGGTTGACAGCGCTGGCCAGGTTGGGCGCTTTCTGATCCAGAAACCGGATGAGGTTGCTATCGGGAGGATCCAGCTTGGCGGATTCAACGGCCGGCGTGCCGGATCTCCTATCATCGGCGTCCGGGTGCAGGGTTGGCCCGGTCATGCTTGAGTAATACATCGGCTGATGGGCATGGATCACCCGTTCATAAATCTCCCGCACATCTTCGAGATACTCGTGCAGACGGTTCAGCATTTGACTCGCGGACGAGCGGCTCCCGGGTTCCGGCGCGGGCATGCGCTGCGCCAGTACTTCCAGGTGATCGCGATCCCGCGGCAGGACGTGCGTCTGGCGATCCTCATCGAATTGCAGCCGGTGTTCGAGATGCCGCAAAAATTCATATGCCGATACCAGGCGCGAGTATTCCGAATCGGAGAGCAGGTTCTTGTCGCGCAGCCGGAATAGTGCCAGCAGCGTTCCGCCGTGCCGTACCCAGGGCTCGCGCCCGCCGTGCAGGCGCTGGAGGCACTGGACCAGGAACTCGACGTCGCGAATACCTCCGCGCGCCAGCTTCACGTCGATTTCCTTTCCCGTTCCCCGCCGCTGTTGCAATTTTTCCTGGATCCGTTCGCGGGTGACCGAAACAGCCTCGATGGCGGAAAAGTCAAGCGTGGAGGAATACGTGAGCGGATCCACATAATCGAGCAGATCCCGGCCTGGAGCCTTATCACCCGCCGCCACCCGCGCCTTGATTAACATCTGCAGCTCCCAATCGCGCGCCCGTTGCTGGTAATACTGGCGGGCGCCTTCGAGGGAGATACAGACTTCGCCCAGCTTCCCCTCCGGCCTCAGCCGCAGGTCGACGCGGTAGCACATGCCCTCCGAAGTGTAAGTGGAAAGCAGCTCCGTATACTGGTTAGCCACTTTCTTGAAGAATTCCCTGTTGCTGATGGAACGTTCGCCGCTGGTGTCTCCGTTTGCGGTGTAGAGGAACATCAGATCGATATCGGAGCTGTAATTCAGTTCCTGACCTCCGAGCTTTCCTAAGGCGAGGACGCTAAACTCGCAAACGCGCGAGGCTCCGCCGGGGGCCGTGTACCGTGGCGCGCCGTAACGCTTCATCAACTCATCGCGAATGTGGCGGTAGGTCACGTTCAGAATGGCGTCGGCAAGGTTGGAAAGTTCCTCGGTGGTATCGGCCAGGGCGCAGAGGCCGGAAACATCCCGGAGGAGGATCCGGAGGAGCTGCTGCCGCCGGAACTGCGCCAAATGTAAGGCAGACGGTATGCCCGCGCCGTGCTCCAGAAGGAAATTCTCCAGCCGCACTTCTATTTGCTCGGCGGTCAACAGTTGGTGCAGGTCGCCGGAATGCATCACCATTTCGATCAGGGCAGGCTGATGCAGAATTTCTTCCGAGAGAAACCGGCTGTGCGAGAAAACCGTGATCAGGGGCAGGAACAGGTTCTGGTAAAGGGCAATGCGTTGAAAGTCGGCTGGCTTCTCGGAGCGGAAACGCGAGAGAAAATGAAGCGCGGCATCCGGATCCGCGGAAGAACTGACCAGAAAATAGAGATGCGATTGAAGCTCTTCCGGAAGCTTGCCGGAGAGGGTAACGAGATTCGCCATCGCCCGATCGCGGTGACGGAATGAGGCGGCTTCTAGCAAACGGTGCATGGGAGGCGGAATTTGAGCCGATGCTTGAATTATAACGCTCAGGGATGGTGTGGTGTATTCGCGCACGCTGCGTGAAACCGCGCAGGCCGTCCGAGGATGTTTGCGTATTATCAATGCGTTACGCGATCCTGTTTTTGGCGGCGCGAATGCACGGCTTATTGCATCCCGGCCGGAGAATCCCAGCTCCGGCTATTGATAGCCCCTGTGGCTCCGGAGGACCCAGCTTCGGGGGCCCCCTCCTTCTACTTCACATAATCTCTTGCATCCAGAGACAGCCGGATCGCTTCCACATCGTTTCGCACCACGATGTGGCGGTTGGCGAACGCCGGATGCGACCAGTTGACGGCCCCATATTCGCGCCGTGCGCCAGGGGGAGACGTAGGTTGGATAATTTTTGTCCGGCTGATTTCCTGGTAGCCGGCCGGAGTCAGCCGCGCCAGGATCAATTCGCCGCGGTCGTTAAACAGAACCACCCGGCCCCCTTGGCGCACCATCCAGGCGGAGGCGTTGCGCGCCCGCTCCCGGGTAGGCTGCTGCGTCTCCCAAACCTGCTCTCCGGTGGAACGCCGCAAACATCGCAACTGGCCGTAGCTGCAGATTCCATAGATAAAATCGCCTTCGATGATCGGCTGGCTCATCAAAGCATTGAGTTTGTCGCTCTTGGTTTCGCTGGTATTCCGGCTTGACCACAGCAGCCGGGCCTTTGGCTCTGTCGCCATTAGCTCCATCATGCGAGCGCCGTCGAAGAATCCGGATACGAGCAGGTGCGGCGGGTCCCAGGCGGGGGTCGCGATCGGCGTATTCATGGTTACCCGGAAGGGCTGCGACCAGTTCACCTTTCCGCTCGCAGGGTCCAGAGATTCCAGCGCCGTGGTATGCCATAGGATCAATTGCGAGCGGCCGCCCGCCTCGATCAGCACGGGCTGGGAGTAGCCGGGCTCCGAGTTTTCCGATGGCAGCGCCCGCCAAAGCTCGTGGCCGGTGTGCTTGTCAAAAGCCACTACTTTGGCATTGCCGCGTCCTCCCACCACCGCGATCAGCGCTGGGCCGGAAATCACCGGCGCCGCGGACATTCCCCAACCCGGCACGGTGGTAGCGAAATCCTTTACGAAGTCATTCGACCACACCTCGGAGCCATCGCGCACCCGCAGGCAGCGCAGATTTCCCATGGCGCCCAGCACGTAGACACGGTCCCCGTCGACAGTGGGCGTCGCCCGCGGCCCGTTGGCGTAATCCAGGCCGCGGTAATTCGTTGCCCAGTCCCTGGTCCAGAGCGTTTTGCCGGTGCTCTCCTCAAGGCACAGCACGCGTTCCTGAGCCAGCGTTCCGGCGCCGCGCTCATAGTCCATCACAAACACCCGTCCCCGGGCCACGGACGGACCGGAATATCCGGCCTTGATCTCCCTGCGCCAAACGACCTTCAAGCCTTCCGGCGGGAAGCGCTCGATAATGCCGGTCTCACGCCAGATCCCCTGCCGCCCCTTCCCGCGCCACTCGGGCCAATCCTCTGCCCGGCCAAGGAGCGCACAGCCGAGAAATATCAGTGCGCAATGGCGGGTGAATCGCGTCATTCGAGGAAGGCTCTTTCAATTTAGCATCGCAACAGGACGGGTACAAACTCTGCGCTAACGGGCGTAACGGGCGGGCTCAGCGCGGTGCCAGCTCGCCGTGGCGCTGGCCCGCCAGAAAAAAAGGCGCGCGGCCGAAGATCTGGCGCGTCACATACATCCGAAGGATCTGCGAGCGGCAGCCACGCTCTCGCGCATCTACGCCTTTCAAGGTCGAAAGCGCGAGGCTCTCGAAGCCGTTCGCAACAGCGGACTCGAGAAGCGCGCCCCGGCCGTCGTTGGCATAATCCACGCGTACTGCGGCGATAGGGATGAGACGTTCCGCTGGCTGCGGCAGGCCGTTCGCCAGCATGACAATAGTTTCCCGTATACCGTCCTCGATCCGATTTTCGACCTGATTAAAAATGATCCGCGCGCCGCCGAGCTGTTCCGTCATCTCCGCCTAAACGCCTGATTCTTCGACGTAACCTACGTTACGTAACCCCATCCTCTGCGGATCTAACTTCCCATTGCGAATTCCCGGGCACATAATCCCTGCTGTTACGAAACTCAGGAGGAAACACATGAACAGACGCTTAGCAGAGCATCGGTCTGCCTTGGCTTAATATTTGTTATCCCGGCAGGGGCCGCCGAAGTCCATTTTGGCGTAACCGGCATCACTCGGTCGAGACAGCGCGGCTGTCGGCATTCTGTTCGAATGAAGGGGACTGCGACGTTACCTTTATCTTTCACGATCTCGCCGGCCGGATATTCAAGCAGGCGGCGATAACGCTGCCGGCGGGCACAGGCGGCTCTCTGGACCTGCGGGCATCGGAGATCGGAACGGCCCGCCGCAGCGAGATCGTCCCCTGCATCAAGATCGCCCGCGGGGGCGCTTTCGGCAAGGTGCAGATCTTCGACAATTTCACGCAGCGCAGCCGCATCGTGACGAACTACGCGGATCGCGCGCAGGCCCGGACCGGCGAGTTGCATTTCGGACTGGCCGGCATTACTTCGTTCGACACATTACGGCTCAATGTTTTGCGCTTCCGAGGCGATACGAACGGACGGCTGGGCCGCGGAGCCCTGCGAAGTGACCTTCGAATTTCACGACAACCGCGGCCGGATCCTCAAACAGGCGACCCGGACGCTCCAGCCGGACCAAGCCGCCTTCCTGGACCTGCGGGCGTCGGAGATCGGGTTAACGTTGAGGCGGGGCGAGATAGTTCCTTGCATCGGCGTAGCTCGCGGCGGCGCGGTCAGTAACTTCGAGATGTTCGACACTTTCAGTGGTCTCACTCTGCTGCTCGCGAATCCGGCGGCTCTCATGCTGCCTTGATCGCCATCCTGGTACGGATCCCGGGCGTGGGGATGATGTGGACGGGCTAGTTGCTACAATCAATTGTGCCGATGGAAATCGCGATTCAGGTCCGCATCGAGGAGTTGCCGGAAGGGTTGTATCTAGCAACCTCCGACGAGTTGCCGGGGCTTCTTGCACAGGGCCGTACCGTGGCGGAAGCTTTGGAAATCGCCCGCGATGTCGCTCGCAAGATCATTGAGGCTCGTGAGGAGCGCGAGGGCCCGATACCGCTTACCTCCGCCGCCGGACGGCATGATTATACGATCGTAGTCGCTGCCTGACGTGGGGCGGCTCTCAGGCTTTCGTTACCGCGAAATCGCGCGGAAGCTGAAGACTTTCGGATTCGAGTTTGATCGTCAGGCCGCGGGCAGTCATGAAATCTGGTTCAACCCAACGGCAAACCGGTACACAACGATTCCAAATCATCCCGGCGATATGCCCGAAGGGACGCTCCGTTCCATTCTCAAACAGGCGGCTATCGATCCGGATTCTTTTCTCGTAGTCGATCCTCACCCGGCGCGGCCTTTGATAGAGTCAATGCAGGATGACCCTAGCGCTGCTCCTGACCTTGCCTCTCGCCGCCCAGGTGACCCCAAAGGGCGTTTCTTTTGAGGACATCGGGCGAAGCCCGAACACGGATTGGCTCACCTACGCGGGCGACTATAAAGGTACCAGGCACAGCCCGCTAACCCGGATCAACAGCACCAATGTGGGCTCCCTCGTTCCCAAGTGGACTTTCCACATGGAGACAAGCCGCAAACTTGAAACGGTACCGATCGTCTACGGCGGCATCATGTACGTCACCAACTCCAATCAACTCGAGGCGCTCGATGCGCGCAGCGGCCGCCGCATCTGGAGCTATCGTGACGATCAGTCTCCGATCAGCCGCGTCAATCGGGGAGCCGCCATCCTGGGCGACCGCGTTTTTTTTGTCACCGGCGATTGCCACCTGATCGCTCTGCAACGGATCACCGGGGCGGTATTATGGCATCGCAAATATGCGGACACCGATAAAGGCTATTTCGCTACCATGGCTCCGCTGGTGGTCAAAGATCGGGTGATTGTCGGCGTTGGCGGCGGCGACACCGGCAACCGCGGCTTCATCGCGGCCATCTCGGCTTCCACCGGAGAGGAGCTTTGGCGGCTGTTCACCATTCCAGGCCGCGGCGAACCCGGCTCGGAGTCCTGGACCGACAAGCTGATCGATTGGGGCGGAGCCGCCACCTGGCTGAGCGGCACCTACGATCCCGAACTCAATTTGATTTATTGGACAACCGGCAACCCGTGGCCGGATTTTTATGGGGGCGACCGCCGCGGCGATAACCTTTTTTCCTGCGCCGTAATCGCCGTGAACCCCGATACCGGGAAGATGAAGTGGTACTTCCAGTTCACGCCGCATGACACGCACGATTGGGATGGCCAGGGTTGGCCCGTGTTGATAGATATGCCGTGGAAAGGCGCCATGCGGAAAACCCTGATTCACGCCAACCGCAACGGCTTTTTGTACGTGCTCGATCGCTTCACAGGGGAATTTCTCCGCGCTACGCCTTTTGTCGACAAGCTGGATTGGGCCAAAGGCATTGACGCCAAGGGCCGGCCCCTGGAAGTGCCGGGCAAGGATCCCACGCCCGCCGGCACGAAGGCCTGCCCCTCGGTACGCGGCGCTTCGAACTGGATGTCGCCCTCCTACAATCCGGCGCATGGTCTGTTTTTTGTAGTGACGCTCGAGCAGTGCGATATATACGTGAGTTCGGCTAAGGAGCCTGAACCGATGCGGAACTTCGCCGGCGGCGGCGGAGACCAGATTCCCACCGAACCTGGAAAATTCTTTCTTCGCGCCATTGATCCGAAAAGCGGCAAGCGTGTCTGGGAGTACCCTATGACCGGACCGGGGACCATGTGGGCAGGCACGGTTTCTACGGCTGGGGGCGTGGTCTTCTTTGGTGATGACGACAATCATCTGGTGGCCGTGGATTCGAGAACCGGCAGGCACCTCTGGCATTACAACGTTGGGCAACCGCTGTTCGCTTCTCCCATCACGTATGAGGTGGCGGGAAAGCAATTTGTCACGATCGCTTCCCAAACGGATATCTTCACCTTCGGGCTATTCGAGCCGCTCAGCCCGGTTCCCGTATTAGGCGGGTTGAAGCAATTGCAGTAGAAAGAGAATTCGTCTTTCACAAGCAGCCAGTTAAGTGCTGCGGAATGTCTTTCTTGCGGTGTCGCTCCCAAAGAAATACTGATATGATCTTGTTACCTCACTGCTTTAAGGAAGAGTCAATACCATGTATAAGTCTTGCTGCCTTTTCGTTGTGATCACGGCTTGCCTGCTTTTCCCGCTTCCCGCCGCTGCGCAAGTTACCGGAACTATCCTCGGATCCGTTCGCGACAACACCGGCGCCTCCGTTAGCGGCGCCAAGATCACCATTACCGATGTTGGTAAAGGCACCTCTCAGTCTTACACGAGTGATGAAGAAGGGAACTATAGCGCACCCTTCCTGATCCCGGGAACCTATTCCGTCGCGGTCGAAATGAGCGCTTTCAAGCGCCAGGTCCGGGAGGGCATCATATTGCAGGTGGATCAACGCGCCCGTGTCGATTTCGCTTTGGAGGTCGGCCAAGTCACGGAAACCATTAACGTAGTGGCTGCCGCCCCGCTGGTGCAGTCCGACAGCTCGGAGCTTGGCACCGTGGTGCCGGAACGCGCCGTGCGCGAACTGCCGCTCAATGGACGCAACTTCTCCCAGCTCGTCTATCTTTCGCCCGGCGTGACTGCTGGACAGATTGGCGAGAATCTCTCAGGCGCGTCCACTTTCAACCCCAGAGCGGGCGCCAACTTTAACGCCCTGGGCCATCATGGCAATTCCAACGGCTGGCTGGTTGACGGAATCGACAACAACGAATACACGTTCAATACCGTGATCGTGCAGCCATCGATCGAATCCGTCCGGGAATTCAAAGTCCTGACCGGCGTGTACTCGGCGGAATATGGCCGTGGCGCCGGCGTCGTTGCGGTGTCAACAAAGTCGGGCGGCAACCAATTCCACGGCACCCTGTTCAACTTCCTGCGCAATGACAAGCTCGACGCCAAGAATTATTTCGCCTCGCCCACGGTTCCTAAAGCGCCGCTGCGGCGCAACCAGTTTGGCGCCGCCTTCACCGGCCCGGTCGTGATCCCGAAACTCTACAACGGGAAAAACCGAACGTTCTTCTTCGCCGATTACTACGGCATCCGCGAAGTCCGCGGGCTCACTTTCGTCAATACCGTTCCCACCGCCTTGGTGCGAATTGGCGATTTCAGCCAGTATGAGCGTACTCCCGGAAGCCTGATCCGCATCTATGATCCGCTTACCACGCGCCCCGATCCCGCCCGACCGGGCTTTTTCCTGCGCGATGCCTTTGCCAACAACATCATTCCCGCCAATCGCATTAATCCGGTGGGGCGCAATGTCGCCAGTGTCTTTCCATTGCCGAACGGTCCGGGGAATTTTAACAATTTCACCATTAATGCCAACCGGGTGGTGACAGACAACGGCTGGACAACTCGTATCGATCATAAACTGACCGAAAAAGACTCGCTGTTCTTCCGCTACGCCTGGGAGCTTTACAAACTCGATGCGCCGCAGGGACAGGCCAACTGCTGTCTGCCAACACCCGCTGAAGCTGCGCAGCGTTTCGAGTTAGGACCGTTCGTTGCCGGTATTCAGAACACACGCCTCACCACCCAGGGCGCCGCATTGAATAACACCCACATCTTCCGCCCCAATCTTCTTCACGAGTTGCGCTTAGGGTTTGCCCGCACCAATCCGTTCACCACCGCCAGCGACTATGGCAAAAATGCCGCCACATCTCTGGGAATTCAGGGCGTAAATATCAGTCCTCTCACGTCGGGTATTCCTGGTATGAACATTCAGGATTTCACCGGCCTCAGCGGCGGTCCGGCCTTCCTGCCCGTCAATCCTAAGCAGACCCATTACCAGATCGATAACAACTTCTTCTGGACGGCTGGCAGGCACTCGATTAAATTTGGCCAGCACTACATTCGACGGCAGACGATGCCCTACACCAACATTTCTCCTCGAGGAACGCTGTCGTTCCAAAACAATTTCACCAATGATCCGCAGACGAATGTGGGCGGCAGCGGTATCGCCACGCTCCTCACCGGCTACCTCACGGGAGCCAGCCGCGGCGCGCTGCTCGAACCGTACTATCAGAGCAATAACGAGATTGCGTTTTTCTTCCAGAACGATATCAAGGTGAACCGGCGCCTAACCCTCAACCTCGGCGTCCGGTATGAAATTTACACCCCGGATGTCGAGATTCGCGACCGGTTGGTGAACGTAGACCGGGTGGGTCTGCGGCTGGTTTACGCCAACGAAGAAGGCGTGTCGCGAGCGGTCAACAAATCGACCCAGTACGGCAACCTGGGCCCCCGCGCGGTTTCGCTTACGACTTGCGCGGAAACGGGAAAACCGTCCTTCGAGGCGGCTATGGGTTGAGCTATTTCCCGGAGCCGGTCACCGCCAACGGGCAGCTCGGTATCCAGGTACCTTACATCTTCTCGCAGAATATCGTCCCCGAAGTGAATCCGATCGACTTCTCGCGCGTGCCTCAGATCAATAATCCGTTCCCGGCCATTCAGGTGCTCAAGCCGCGAACCACGGCGGAGTACAATGCCGCGAACCCCAGCGCCCAGGGGCATGACTACAACAATCTGACCGGGTACGCGCAGCACTGGAGTATGAACCTCCAGCGCCAGCTTCAGGAATCGCTGCTCGCCGAGGTCGCCTATGCCGGCAGCCGCGGCGTCCATGTGATGATCGGCTTGCCTTTGAACGAAGTTCAGCCGGGTCCGGGCTCGCAGGCCTCGCGGCGGCTCATCCAGGCGCTCGATAACATTACGGCCACCACGATTTACGCTCCGCGCAACATGTCCACGTATCACGGGCTGTTGACCAAATTGGATAAACGGTTTGGAAGCGGCCTGCAGGGTCTTCTCAGCTATACCTACAGCAAAGCTCTGGACTTTGGCGGCTCTTCGGGATCCGGCGGCGGAGCCACCGGCGGTCCCCAGACGATCACCTGCATTCGCTGTGCTCGCGGAGCATCCGGCTACGATGTGAAGCATCGCGCCGTCACCAGCATCGTCTACGATCTGCCCTTCGGCAAGGGCAAGAGATTCGTAAATCACGGCGGCGTGATGGATTACGTTTTTGGGGGATGGCGCTACAGCGGCATCACGACCCTTTCTACCGGCCGCGCCTTTAACGTCAATCTGGCCACAGGCGTCAACAACGGCGCTCCCAGCTGGCCGGATCGCATCGGCAAAGGCACGCTTGATAATCCCGATCCGTTCAAATGGTTCGACAATACCGCCTTTGTCGCCCCCCCGGCCAACACCTACGGGAATGTCGCGCGCGGCGTTCTGTACGCGCCCGGGCAGGTGAATTTTGACGCTTCCTTCGTCAAGAACTTCAGAGTCACTGAGCGCGCCACGGCGCAATTTCGGGTCGAGGCATTCAACCTGTTCAACACGCCGGCATTCGGCTTCCCGAATGCGTCCATCGGCTCGCCGACGGTAGGGCGCATTACCAGCACGATCAGCGACAGCCGCGACATGCAGTTGGCGCTCAAGTTCGAATTCTAAAGCGCTCCGATCCGGTCGTTTATCGCGCTACCGCGGCATCCCTGGGACCGGTACGTGGTACCGAAGTACCGGTCCCAGACAAACCTTCCCCACACATTGGCACCTTCTGTTTTTCGGCGTAACGCCCGATAGGGGAACTATGTGGGGTTGTTCCCTTTCCCTTTTTCTACTTCCCGCGCTCCTGTTGGCGCAAACTACCGGCGAGCTTCGCGGAACCGTGACCGATCCGGCTGGTGCCAGCGTTCCGGCCGCCAAAGTTACGCTAACCAGCAAAGAAACAGGCGAGGTGCGCGTTTCCCACACGGGAGACCAGGGGAGCTATGCGTTTCCCCTTCTCAAGATCGGCGCTTACACCATCGCGATTGAAGCGCCCGGGTTTCGAAAAGCGATCGCGAATGCGACCGTACGTAGCGCCGAAGCCATCGCGGTCACCGTACGCCTCGAATTGGGCCAGTTGAGCGAGCAGATCGAAGTGAACGGCGCCGTCAGCCCGATGGACGTGAATAGCGTCCAGGCGCAGGAATCGTTCAGCGCGAAACTTGTCCGGGAGATGCCGGTGGCTCGCGATCCGAACGCCTTTCCATTGAGTCTGGCGGGAATTGTGCCCGCCCCGCCCGGCTTCAACTCGGGCAGCTTTGTTACCAACGGAAATCGCGCCCGTTCAAACAATATCACTATTGACAACATTTCTTCTACCGATGTGGCAACTGGCGGGACGGGCAGTTCGAACAACTCGTCGTTGAACTTCTCCTCCATTAAGGAAGTGAAGGTGATCACCAACAACATGAGTGCCGAGTTCGGACGGAACTCGGGCGCGCAGGTACAGTACATTACGCATTCCGGCACCAACCGGTTTCACGGCGAGCTTTTCGAGTATTTCCGCAATAATGTTCTGAACGCCCGCGACTGGTTTGACCGCAGCGGCTCTCCCTCGCTCACACGCTACAACGAGTTCGGCGGGGTGCTGGGCGGCCCGGTCGTCCGTAACAAGACTCATTTCTTCCTATCCTCGGAGCTAGTTCCCGTGAGGGGTCTCGGTGGGACGCGAATCGCCCAGGTTCCTACTCCGGAGATGCGCGCCCGTGTCACCGATCCGACTTCCAAGAGGTTATTGGAGCAATATCAGCTCCCTGTTTCCGATGCCGGCGCGGTGACGCAGAGCGCGGCAAACACTTTGGACTACTATCAGTACTCTGCCCGGCTCGATCATCAGATCTCGTCCCGTGATTCGATTTATGGGCGCTTCGGGGGAGCAAGCCAGGATAGCACCGGACCGTCGATTATCTTTTTCAACTCGAATCTTGCCAACTTCGGCCTGACGTCGCTGAACAAGGTCTATAACGCCAATATCAATGAGACGCATGTGTTCTCGGCAACTTTGGTAAATGAACTTCGCGGTGGATTCGCCCGCACCTCGCCGGTTTTCGATCTCCTGACCACCGTGCCCATCGGTCCGAGAATCAACTTCTCCAACGGCCAGGTTGCCAATTTCGGCCACGCCGACAATGCCCCGCAAGGGCGGGTGCAGAACAATTATCAACTGAGCGACACCGTCACCTGGGTGCACCGGGCTCACAACGTGAAACTGGGCGGCGATTTCTTCCGCTATCAGTTCAACAGCTATCAGGATACGCAGGTTCGCGGCACCTATACATTCCTCAACTGGGATGATTTTGCACAGGGCCGGCCCAATGCCTATTCCCAGCGTTTCGGGGGCACCTCGCGCGGACACCGCACCTGGACGGGCTCCGTATTCTTCCAGGACGATTACCGGTTGACTCCGTACCTGACGTTGAACCTCGGTCTGCGCTTGGAAACCTTCGGAGCCGTCCGCGAAGTCAACAACCTCGTTTCCAATCTCGATTTCAACTGCCGCGACAGCATCGGAATCGCGGGCGCCGGACCGCTCGGCTGCTTCACGATCGGCGGCGATGCGATTCATGGCAATCGCTATTTGCAGCCTAGGCTCGGATTTGCCTGGAACCCGCGCGGCAGCAGTTTTGTGGTACGGGGAGGGTACGGGCTCGTATCCGATTTTAACTACTTGAATCCCATCGTGAATCAACGGGCGCTACCGCCCTACGTGGTGACGGCCGCGCTTACCGGCGCCGCCAACATTACCGGCGCCAACAGTTGGGCCAACCTTGCCGCCGGCACCGCCGCCATCCAACAGCAGAATCGCTCGCTGGTGGGAAGCATCCGCTCTGACGTGCGCAACTTCGGCGATGTCAATCCGGCACTGGACCGGGACCTCAAAAACCCCCAGGTGCACCAGTGGAGTCTCGGAATCCAGCGCGAGATGCCGCAGGACTTTGTGGTGAAGGTATCGTATGTGGGCGTAAAAGCAAACTATTTGCAGCGTTTGCGGACCATTAACTTAAATGCCAATGTGCCGGCGCCTGCCGTTACGCTGGCCGACGAGGCCGCCCGCGCCCAGGAGTTTGTCAGTTCTTACGCGGCCATGAACGGAGCCGCGGACCGCTTCGGGGCGCGCGTGGACCGGCGCTTCAATAGCGTGAATCTGAACGACAATTCGGCCAATTCGAACTTCCATGCGTTCGAATTCATGGCTACGCGCCCGTTCCGGGGAGGGTTGTCGTCGATCGTTGCCTACACCTACAGCAAGTCGATTGACGATGTGTCGGACGGCCTCACCAACATTCCCAACGACAACATACAAATTCAGAATCCTCTTGATCTCCGCGGCAATCGAGGGGTTTCGGGGTTCGACGTAAAGCACCACGCGGTGGTGACGCACGTTTGGGAGCCTCGCTTCCTGCGCGGCTTCGGCATGTCCGGCATTTCGAGTTGGCGGGGCGGCTTTCCGGTCAGCTTCGAGGCGGGTCCCCGGTTGGGAGTTCAGAACATTTCGGCAATCGCCACCACCGGATTCATCCGGCCGAATGCCGCGGGATCGTTTGTATTCAATCCGCAGCCCGCCGGCAGCGCCGGAACTCCGCAGGGGCTTACAGCGGACCCCGTCGCCACGCGCCGCATCTCCGCCTACGCCGCGAGCCTCGGACTCAGCCAGCCGCTGCTGGGAAATTTCGGGACCCTGGGCCGCAACACCCACCGGCTGAACGGGCTGACCAATTTCGATTGGAATGCCTACAAAACGATCCGGCTGGCGGAAAGGCTTAGCTTGAAGCTTCGCTGCGAGATCTACAACGTTTTCAACCAGCATTCCTTTTCCAACGTGGATCGCAACATCAGCAGTACGACGTTCGGACAATACATTACACTCGCTCAATTCCAGCGCACGCTTCAGTTGGGCGCGGTCATGCAATGGTAGTTGGCGCCGGATCGCTCAAGAGTCGATTTGCTTGAACGGCGGACATAAAGATCCGTCTCAGCCCGACCCGCCTCCATCGTTTTGCATCCTGCCGCCGTGTTTGCGTTGAGGCATCTTTCGGGCCGTCCAGCCGTCCAGGAATTGTCGGAGTGTCCACAACATCCGCGCAGGGACTTTGGGCCCTGGGCCTGAAAAGGTGGCCCGCGACCGGCCATCCGTAGGCGCGCTGGCGGCGGTAGCTCTGATCTTCTAAAACTTGGCTATCATCTATTTACTGAGATGAAAGTTGCCTATATTTTCGCGACGCAAGGCCATACCGTTTCCTACAAGCTCGGCAAGATGATTCTACCGCAGCTTGAAGAGGGGAGACACGGCGCGGACGTCGTGGGCATGTTCTTCTTTGAAGACAATTGCTATGTCCTGGTCAAGGGTAATCCGATCGGGGAACGGCTGGCTGCGGTAGCGGCCAAGACGGGTATGCTGCTGATGGGTTGCGATCAGTGCTGCTATGAACGGGATATCGCGGATAAGCTCATGGAGGGAGTGCCGATCGGGTGCTTCCCGGACCTATATAAAGCTCTATCAAAGAACATGCCGGATCAAGTGATCACTCTTTAAACAGGTTCCTCCCAATTCGATACGCGCAGTGGGCCAAAACGGAACGTTTCGGCCTTCGCAGGTTGTAACTGGGAAATGTCCGTCAGACTTCCGCAATTGTGTAAAGCAAATTCCATTCTTCACGAAACATAGGTATCAATTTATCCATCTGATCCTCAGAGACATCGGAGGAGCTTAAATGAAGTCTCGGATCATAGGTCTGATTTTAATGTGTGTTTCCCCTTTTGTTTGTCTTCGGGCGGATACCGCCGGCGGCATTCATTTGTCCACGACGTGCGACAACCCGGGATTCACGCCAGTCGGCAGTAATTATGAGGTGACTTGCGTTATTAAGAATGACGGCGCGGTGCCTGCCCTGAACGTACAAGTATCGTTGAATTATTTCGGCAGAACTGACGGGGGGGTTCAATATCCTGGCAATATCCCGGTGGGCGGAGGGGCGATTGCCGCCTGGAGTATTCCGGCCGTGACGCAGTCCGGACTTTTCGCGCTTCAGGTTGCTGTGAGCGCCGGTTCCACGGCAGGACCGTTTACGTCCACGACGGCGCTTTCCCTGGCGGTTGTTTCCAACGGGTGCGCTTATACCTTGCAATCGACCCAATATGCGTTTCCGTCCAGCGGGGGCGGAGGCATACTGACGGTCAGCGGAGCGGCAAACTGTACATGGGCATTGACAACGGATTCTCCCTGGATTAGTTCTTATCCAGATAACGGAACCGGCACGGGCACGCGCGCCGTGGCATTTGTAGTAAGTCCGAACACCACCTCGGGAATCCGCACAGCCAATGTCGTAGTGTATGGTGGACCGAAGCTGGTAATCACCCAGGCCGGCACCGCATCCGCTTTGACAGCGGGCGGGCTCCGATTCGTGAGCGTGGTCCCGTGCCGGGTAATGGAAACCCGGCCGGAGTACAATCTTCCGGTTCGCACGGGAGCCTTTGGGCCTCCCTACCTGGTTGCCGGGGAAACGCGAACGCTCACCGTATCCGCATCCACCGTCTGCTCCCTGCCCGCCACCGCCAAGGCGTTCGTGGCTAACGTGACCCTGGTACCGCGAGGTGGAGTGGATTTCGTGACCGTATTTCCAGCCGGCGAGACGCGCCCTCCATTCCGCACCGTAAGCTCTCCGGATGGACAGATTGTGGCGAATTCCGCCATCGTGAAGGCGGGGGCCGGCGGCGCAATCAGCGTCTACGCATCGAATGATACCGATGTGCTGATCGACATTGCAGGCTATTACACGGACGATCCTAACGCTCCCAACCTGGTGTATTATCCTCTTACGCCGTGCCGCGTGCTCGAAACCAGGGCGGATTACCGTCCGGGGCCGGGTCCCTTCGGTCCGCCCGCGCTTGCAGCCCAGCAATCCCGCAGTTTCTCGTTTCCCAACTCGCCTTACTGCCAGGTGCCTCAGGGGGCCGCGGCCTATTCGATGACGATCACCGCGGTCCCCCAAGGCCCGCTGTACTTCCTGACCGCCTCGCCTTCGGGCACCTCACGCCCGAATGCCTCCAGCCTGAATTCTCCCTCGGGCAGGATCCTTGCTAATAGCGTGATCACGCCTGCCAGCTCCAGCGGAGGCATCGATTTCTTCGCGTCGAATCAAACCGACTTGCTGGTGGATGTGAACGGTTATTTCGCACCCGACGATGGCACCGGGTTGTACTACTTCCCTGTCACGCAATGCCGGGCGATGGATGCAACCAACTTTGGGAACGAGGCCACGCGTTCGATCTCCGTCCCCGGGTCTTCCACCTGCAGCGGTATCCCCGCCACGGCCAAGGCTCTGGCACTAAACGTCACCGCCATGCCGGGAGGCAACCCTCTCCCGTTTGTAACTGTGTACCCTACCGGCCAGGCCCGGCCAGGCACTTCCATCTTGAATGCTTTTGATGGAAGAATTGTCACGAACTCGGCGATCATTCCAACTGGTTTCAACGGCTCGATTGATATTTACGCCTACCGCCAAAGCAACCTGATCCTTGAAATCAGCGGCTACTTCGGCCGTTAAGTTGTCTCATTCGTTGGATCTTGCCGAAAGCGCCCGGCCGGGTAACCAGCCGGGCGGTTCGCTGTTTAATAAACCCCTCCCCCAGGCGCCGGGTTTCGACACCCCTGAATCAGCTCGCCCAAGCGCTCTTGCAAATCGACATAGCTCATCACGTCCGGCTCGGCAAGAAGAAAAGCCACATTATGCACTTAGGAAGATCTCGTCACGGCGGTGATCCGGCGCACGATGGCATGCATTGTTTCCAGCCTCCGGCAAGGTTTACCGCAATCAATCTAAACTGCCGCCCGCATGAAACACGTGGCAGCCGCCCCTCATCAACAACCAGAGTTTGAAAATCCGAAATAGGAGGTTTGAAGTAGCCATGACTTGTCAGGATATTATGACTCCCGAACCAACATGCTGTCTCCCAAACGAGACAGTGGCATGCATCGGAAGGGTGATGAGGGCTCAGGATATAGGCTCGGTCCCCATTTGCGATGATCGCCATCATAAACAACTACTTGGGATCGTGACGGATCGCGACCTCGCCCTCAAGGTTGTTGCGGAAGGACGTGATCCAAACACGACACGAGCGGAGGACATCATGACCCGGCATCCCGTAACGCGTCATTCCTATGACGACATACTGGCGGCGATCGAGGCGATGGAAACGCACCAGGTGAGGCGCATCCCGGTCACCGATGGCAACGGCCTCCTGGGCATCATCTCGCAGGCCGATATCGCCCTTCGCTACGGAAGGCCTGACCGTACTGCTGAAGTAGTTGAGCAGGTCTCAAAAGCTGCCACGCACCGCGACTGAGGTGCGCGCGCCGCACGCACTGTTTTGGTAACTAAAATGCTGTCTCGAAGAGGGACGGCTGATCTTGACGAGTAAATCTCTCCGCTCCGTTCGTTGAGGGAGTATGTTCGCAAGACGCTTTTTTCGGGATCGCCTGGAAGCCGGGCAAGTGCTTGCCAAGCGACTCAAGCCCCTCGTCACCGGTTCGAATGCGGTCGTACTTGCGCTTCCGCGCGGGGGCGTAGCTGTCGGATTCGAAGTAGCCCAGGCGCTACACGTGGATTTGGACATCTTTCTGGTTCGGAAGCTCGGCGTTCCCGGCCGCGAAGAGTTCGCGATGGGGGCGATCGCCAGCGGCGGAGTCCAGGTACTGAATCACGACATCATCCGACAATTGGGACTCGCGCCCCACGTTATTGATCGGGTAGTCGCGCGGGAGCAGCAGGAGATCGAGAGGCGCGAGCGGGTTTATCGCGAGGGGCGGCCCCCTTTGGAAGTTGAAAGCCGCACGGTCATCCTCGTCGATGACGGTCTCGCTACGGGCGCCTCGATGCTCGCCGCCGCACAAGCCTTGCGAGCGAAGCGGCCGAAGAGGATCATCGTGGCCGTGCCGGTCGCATCACGTAGGGCCTGTTTGGCGTTCCAGCAACATGTCGATCAGACCGTGTGCGCGGAAACACCTGAGCCGTTTAGCTCGGTCGGTGAATGGTATGAGGACTTCTCTCAAACCTCCGACGCCGAAGTTAAGGAACTGCTCAGGCGCGCCGCGCAGGAACGAGTCACCTGAGGGAAAGGGGATGGATGCCGGTCTGGAACTCGCCGGGTCTTCAGCTTCTACGCGCCTCGGCTCACCGGCTCACCGATGGCGCGAATTCGCTGGACCCGCTAATCCATTTGGCTGGGGATGCGTCATTTGTGCTTCTCGGCGAGGCGTCGCACGGCACACACGAATTCTACGCAACGCGGGCTGAAATTACGAAGCGGCTGATTCAAGAGAAGGGATTCCAGGCTGTCGCGGTCGAGGCAGATTGGCCCGACGCCTATCGCGTCGACCGTTACGTGCGTGGCCGCGGCGCCGATCCCACGAACGCGGAAGCGCTTTCCGCGTTCACCCGTTTTCCTGTCTGGATGTGGCGTAACCGCGATGTGAAAGCATTCATCCGGTGGCTTCGACAATACAATCACTCCAGGCCGCAACACTCGCCGCAAGTTGGCTTCTACGGACTCGACCTCTACAGCTTGAATCGCTCGCGCGGGGAAGTGATTCGATATCTCGAAAGAGTAGATCCCGAGGCCGCCCGGTCCGTCCGCCATCGCTACTCCTGTTTCGATCACTTCGGGGAGGATGAGCAGGCCTATGGCTACGCGGCGGGCTCTGACCTCTCGCAGTCCTGTGAACAAGAAGTAGTCCAACAGCTGATGGACGTGCAACGAAAGGCCTACGTCTACTTGCACCGGGATGGTCCCGTCGCGGAGGATGACTTCTTTTCCGCCGAGCAGAATGCCCGGCTGGTTCGAAATGCCGAAGCCTACTACCGCAATGTTCCACGGTCGCGTAAACACCTGGAACTTGCGTGATCGTCACATGGCGGAGACCCTTGAGGCGCTCTCGGCCGATCTCGATCGGCGCTTCGGAAGGGGCCGGATTGTCGTGTGGGCGCACAATTCCCACCTCGGTAACGCTAGCGCCACCGATCGGAGCAAATACGGCGAATGGAATGTTGGACAACTCGTGCGGGAGCGCCATGCGGAATCGGTGTTAGTCGGATTCACGACCTACACCGGTACGGTAACGGCAGCGTCCAATTGGGGAGAAATGCACGAGACAAAGCGCGTTCGTCCGGCGCTCCCCGGCAGCTATGAAGCGCTCTTCCACGAAATTGGCATTCCAGGTTTCCTCGTCACCTACGCTGGTGACGAGCGTCTTTCGGCGGAGTTCCGCTCTGAGCGGCTGGAACGCGCCATCGGCGTGATCTATCGGCCCGAAACCGAACGAGCCAGCCACTATTTCTATGCACGTCTGGCGGATCAGTTTGACGCCGTCCTGCACTTCGATGAAACTCATGCCATCGAACCTCTTTCTCATGCTGAGGAAGAGCAAACGGCGGCCCACCGGATGGATTATCCGGGGATCTTGTTGTCCCGGAGCGAGCCGCCGGCATAGTGCTCTTCGCGCATGGGAGCGGGAGCAGCCGGCACAGCCCGCGAAATCGCTATGTAGCGAGCGTTCTCCACCAGGGCGGACTTGCGACGCTGCTGCTGGACCTTCTGACCGCAGCCGAGGAGCAGGCCGACCTCAAGAGCGGTAACCTCCGCTTCGACATAGGGTTGTTGGGCGATCGCCTGGTCGAGGCGACGGATTGGCTTCAGCGCGAGCCCGCAACTCGGAGCTTTCCGATCGGATACTTTGGAGCCAGCACCGGGGCGGCTGCCGCACTGGTGGCTGCGGCGGAACTCCCATCGCTGATTCGTGCAGTAGTTTCACGGGGAGGCCGGCCGGATCTTGCCGGATCCCTTCTATCGAAAGTAAACGCGCCAACCCTGCTGATCGCCGGGAGTAAGGACGCTCCCGTAATCGGGCTGAATCGACTCGCACTTGCTGAACTGCGCTGTGAGAAGCGGCTCTCCATCGTGCCCGGCGCAACACATCTGTTTGAAGAGCCGGGGACGCTCGAAGAGGTTTCAAAACTCGCGCGGAATTGGTTTCGACACCATGTCCGTTCGTAGACCGAAGAGCCCGTCTGGGCGCGGTAAGAGATGGATTGCGAACGTCAGAACCGAATCCACGCATCCGCCTGAAGGGCTGTTCACGAAGAGTGCTTCGACCATCGCAAGGGCTCTTGCATCCACGTATTGCTTTCCAAACGTGTGAGCCGGGCGGAGGTCGCAGTAAGCCCTAACTCGTCGAAACCATCGTAACCTTCTTGACCTTGATCGTATGTGAGCTTTCGGTAAGGTTGCTTGGTTTTCCAGTTTGCAACTTCTAAGCTTGGGGGCATGACACGGTAACCACGAAACACTCCCGCCGAATTGATTGAACAACGCGCCAAACTCGATGCCTGGCGTCAAGTAAACCCATCACGATCCAAGCTCCCAGAGTCCTTCTGGGCCGAAGCTGTCTTGCTCGCCCAGCGCCACGGTGTGAAT
>DATLCW010000096.1:0-7325 GCA_035526195.1 Bryobacteraceae bacterium | reverse complement strand
GACCAGAATCGCTCCGCGCTTCATCTTCTGAAACTGCTCTTTTCCCAGGAAACTCATGGTTTCCGGCGAAAGCCTCAGATGCAGACTGACGACGTCGCTGGCGCTTAGCAACTCGTCTAGCGCTACCAACTCAAAGCCGAGCGCCGGATTTGGATGCATGGTCCAGGCAATCACGCGCATTCCGATCCCCTGCCCAAGCCTTGCAAACTGCCGGCCGATCGCTCCCAGTCCAATGATGCCGAGAGTCTTTCCATGAAGTTGCACGGACTGCCCGCGAGGCCATTCCCCGGCCACCGTTCTTTGATGCACCGCGACCACACGCCGCGCCACCGCCAGCGTCAACATCAGCGAGTGCTCGGCGATTGATACCGCGGCTACCCCCGGAGTGTTGGTTACGGTGACGCCATGGCGGGCAGCCGCGGCCAGGTCGACATTGTCAGTGCCGGTTCCCCAGATGGAGAGGAGCTTCAACTGAGGGCATTCGGCAAAGACGCGTTCGGTAAACTTCGTGGAAGAGCGGATATTGATGACCACTTCAAACCCGCGAATCCGTTCCAATAGCCGATCTTCCTTTTCGGGAAGCGAGTCATAATAAGAAACCTGCGTTTTCTCGATCAACTGCCGGTATGCCTGGCAGGCGGCCATGACCGCTGGGAAGTCGTCGGGAATGACGATTCTGCTCATTAGCATAGTGTACTGTTCCCGGCCCCTGGTCTGAGGCGTCGTGGGTGCCAACCCCCAGCTGAGTCCGAAGAGATTCAGTCTTAGTAAGCACATGTCCGTGGCGCGCGGAATTGTCTCCATCCGGCCCGGCGCGTGATAGCCTGTAGATTATCCTCATGCGGCAAACCATGGAATTGAATGAGATGAAGGATTTCTGCAAGAAGATCCGCCGTCATATTGTGGAAATGATTACCGAGGCCAAATCAGGCCACCCCGGGGGATCGCTTTCCGCCGTGGAGCTTCTATCCGTCCTCTACCTCGAAACGATGCGCCACGATCCCAAAAATCCGACGTGGGCCGAGCGGGATAAGTTTATTCTCGGCAAGGGGCATGCCTGCCCGGTGCTTTACGCAATTATGGCGGAGTGCGGCTACACGCCGGTCGATCAATTGAAGACGCTGCGTAAACTGGGTTCCATCTATCAGGGCCATCCCGACCGCAGGTTCATCCCCTCGCTGGAAGCTTCCACCGGATCGTTAGGACAGGGGTTGTCCGTAGGTCTTGGCATGGCGCTTGCGGCGCGCCTGGACCGTTTGCCGACCCGGGTCTATGTGATGCTGGGGGACGGTGAGATTCAAGAGGGCCAGGTTTGGGAATCGGCGATGTTCGGCGCCTTCCACAAGGTGGATAACGTGGTGGTAATTGTCGACTATAACCGGATCCAATTGGATGGCTGGGTGAAAGACATCATGGATGTCGCGCCGCTGGCGGACAAGTGGCGGTCTTTCGGCTGGCATGTCATTGAACTCGATGGCCACGATGTGACCTCCATTCGCGCCGCCTACGCGGAGGCCGCGGCAATCAAGGGGACGCCTACCGCATTGATTGCCCACACCGTGAAGGGCAAGGGCGTTTCCTTCATGGAGAACAATCCGAAGTTTCATGGCACAGCCCCCACCAAAGACGAAATGGCGCTGGCAATGAAGGAGCTTGCGTAATGGCGGCGAAAACAAATTTCGAATTGAAAATGGGCGTGGCCACGCGGGAAGCGTTCGGCAAAGCACTGGTGGAGTTGGCCCGTGAAAACAACGATATCGTGGTGTGCGATGCCGACCTCTCCAAATCGACCATGGTGCACTGGTTCGCCAAAGAATTTCCAGACCGTTTCTTTTCCTGCGGCATTGCCGAAGCCAACCTGGTGGCGATCGGCTCGGGGCTGGGCGCCAGCGGCAAGGTGCCTTTTGTCGCCAGCTTTGCGGCCTTCGCCATGAACAAAGGGTTCGAGCAACTGCGGGTCACGGCGGCGTATCCGCCGGATGTAAATCTGAAGGTGGTCGGCACCCATGCCGGTATCTCGATCGGCGAAGATGGACCTTCCCAAATGAGTATCGAGGATCTCAGTCTTGCCACGGCGTTGCCGGGCTTCACCGTAATCAGCCCGGCGGATGAAGTGGCGATGGCGGCGTTTATACGTCTGGCGGCATCCACCTACGGTCCGTTTTTTGTGCGCGCCGGCCGCGTTAAGGTTCCCATTGTTTACAGTCCCGATCAGAAATTCGAGATTGGCAAGGCCATCGAATTACTCCCCGGGAGCGATGTGACGCTGATCGCGCATGGCCTGATGGTTGCGGAATCGATTCGAGCGGCGGAGATTCTCGAGAAGCAGGGGATTTCCGCGGCCGTGCTCGATATTCCCACCATCAAACCGCTGGACAACGCCGCGGTGGCGCGGGCCGCCACGTTGACCCGGGCCATTGTGGTAAGCGAAGAGCACCTCGTGGATGGCGGGCTGGGGGTGAAGGTGGCGCAGGCCGTGGCTCTTTCGAGTCCCTGCGTTATGGAATTCGTCGGTCTCACCGATTACGCCGAATCGGGGTCGCCGGAGCAATTGCTGGAAAAGTACGGGATGACCGCGGGTAACGTCGCCGCCGCGGCCCGTCGCGCGCTGGCAAGAAAAAAATAGCCGCCGGGGCATGTCTTAAAAAAGCTCCACCACCCTTGTGCTGATACACTCTACGTGATGCGAACGTCACTGGCTTCCGAGCTGATCGCCGAGTTCCTCGGCACCATGGTCCTGATTTTGTTCGGTACCGGTGTGTGCGCCATGACCGCGCTCTTCGGCAAAGGGATTCCGGGGGAGATCATCAACGGCGGCTACACGAATATCAATATCGCCTGGGGTCTGGGCGTGATGATGGGCATCTTCATCGCCGGCAAAGTAACCGGAGCGCATCTTAATCCGGCGGTGACCCTTGCCCTCGCGGCCTTTCGGGGATTTGCCTGGAAGAAGGTGATCCCCTATTCGCTGGCACAGCTTGCCGGCGCATTCCTGGCCGCTGCGCTGGTATTCTGGAATTACCGCCCGGCGTTTCTGAAATTCGACCCGCTGCTCGAGAAAACATCCGGCGTCTTCACCACGTTTCCCATGTTTCCCGACGTGCCTTTCGCAGGTTTTCTCGATCAGGTGATCGGCACCGCGCTCCTTCTGCTGCTGGTATTCGCCATCACCGATGAGAACAATCAGCCCATGGGCTCGCTGGCTCCCGTGATGGTTGGCCTGGTCGTGGTGGCCATCGGCATGAGTTTTGGGGGCATGCATGGGTATGCCATCAATCCGGCGCGTGACTTCGGCCCGCGGCTTTTCACCGCGCTGGCGGGTTTTAAAAATAATGGGCTCACCGACGGGTCGGGGGTCTTCTGGGTTCCCATCCTGGCTCCGCTCGTGGGTGGGTTACTGGGGGCGGCCCTCTATGATTTCGCAATAAGGCCGCTGTTGAGCGCCAAAGCCTCCGCCTGAGCTGCGTCGTTCGGCCCGGTAAACGCGGCTTCCCTGGTACCAGGTAGCACCATCGGGCTACCTTCTACCCCTGACATTCCCGCTGCTGTCCGGTACGAACACTTCTGTTCGCATTCACGTCGAATCCCGACAATAAGTTTGCAGCCACTCTACGGAAGGGTTGCCTACCAACCAGAGGATTTGACAAATGCAGTTAAATTTCCGATTGACCGCAGTAATTCTGACGTTCGGTTCGTGCTGGACCAGTTCAGCCGCCGTCATTACCTTCAGCTCTCAGGGCACCGCTGTCGATTCCCGGGAATGGAACGCCGCCGGGCCAAACCTAGCCATCGTTCCACACCCTGGCTGGGCCGCTCCGCTCGCTGGATCGTCTTGGGTCAGTTACGGAAATACGGGTGATCCCGTCGCGCCCGGCTATTTCATGCCCGCCAATGGCGGCGTTGTGTCCTTTTTTGAAAACCTGACGCTCGCCTGGACGCCATCGATCGCTTCCATCACCATCCGTGCTGATGACTCGGCGGCGTTTTACATTAATCAGACGCTGGTACGGCCGGAAGCCCCCATCCAGGGCAATACGTACGGGCGCTGTTCGGATTTCCCCGTCGGCTGCACGGAAAGCATGGAGGTCACCCTGGACATCGCCTCTTTTCTCCACTCCGGCGAGAACACGCTGCGCTTTGACGTTTCTCAGCGGAACAGCATCAGCTTCGGGCTGAACTACTCGGGCTACGCCGGCGGCGTCTCGGCCGCGGTTGAAACTCCGGAGCCCGCATCCTTCCTGCTGCTCGGTGCGGGTCTTGTGGCAATCGGGTCGTGGCGGCGGCGCGTTGAGCCGGCCCCCGCGGCAGCCACGCTATCATAGAGGCATGTGGTTCCTCCGAGCCGTCCTGGTTGCCGGGTTGCTCGCCTGCCCCGCGTTGGCACAAGTATCGATGGACGTCGGGAAGCTCGCGATGTTCATCGAATCCTCCATCAAGTTAAAGCAGGAAGACCGGCGGGTGGCCGAGTACCTCAAAAAGGTAAAGCTCACCGAGCGGCTGGACGATCGCACCATTGAAACCTGGCAAGGGCTCGGAGCGGGCCCCCGTACCGTGGAAGCGCTGCGAAATATGGCTGAGGCATCGAGCGCGCTGCCCAAACCCGGTCCACCCGCTCCAAAACCTCCGCCTGTGGTCATTCCCCCGCCGTCTCCCGAGGAACAAAAGCGCATTCTCGATGATGTCCGCAATTATGCGCTCAGTTACACCAAACGGCTTCCGGACTTTATTTGCGTGCAGGTCACGCGGCGGCATTACGATCCCACCGGGCTCGAATTCTTCCGCCTGCTCGACACCATCACCGAGCGGCTTTCTTATTTCGAGCAAAAGGAAGACTACAAGGTGGTCATGATCAACAATCGCACCACCGACATTTCCCACGACAAGCTGGGCGGCGCAACTTCGAGCGGGGAGTTCGGCAGCATGTTGCGCCAGATTTTCGAGCCGGAAACCGAAACTGATTTCCGCTGGGAGCGCTGGGCCACTTTGCGTGAACGGCGCAATCATGTGTTTGCCTATAGAGTGGCTCAAGCGAGATCCAAGTGGCATATCGATTATCAGCGCACCATGGACATTGTGCCGGGGTACCGGGGGCTGATTTATGTCGATGCGGATTTGTTCACCGTCAGCCGCATCACGCTGGAGGCCGTGGACATTCCCGTGTCGTTTCCTATCCAGATGGCTTCCACGATGCTCGACTATTCGTTCACCAAAATTGGTGAATCCGAGCACGTACTGCCGTTACGTGCGGAGGTTCGGATGAGGGAAGGGAAGAACCTCATCAAGAACGAAGTGGAATTCCGGCTGTACCGGAAGTTCGGCGCCGACGCCACCATCAAATTCGATACGCCGGAGCCGCTGTCCGATGAGTTGACGAAAGAACAGCCTGCGCAGCCCGCCAAGCCCGGTAAGAAGCCTTAGGTCCAAGCAGCTCCGTCCGATCCTTCCAGTAGTCCCTGGCAGCGGCCGTCGTGAGAGAATAGGCCCGATGAACACGCCGTTTCCCGCGGTTTTCCGCGCTGATATTGCCCACGCTCACCAACGGTTGCGAAAGGTGACCGAGCAACAGGCGACGCAGCCGTTTCGGGAAGTCGCCTGGCTGAGAAAAGAGTTGCTGGGACATCTCATCGACTCCGCTGTTCATAACCACGTCCGCTTCCTCGCCGCCGCCCATGGTGAACTGACGGCCGCCCCCTACGCTCAGCAATCCTGTGTAACGCTGTTCTGGAGCATTGGGTGTCGCAGAATGAGCTGCTCGCGCGGGTTGTCGAGCGGCTCCCGGAAACAGCCTACGAAGCAACCTGCCGGTTCGTGGACGGAAGAACCATGACGCTGCGTGCCCTCATGGAAGATTATCTGCGGCATTTGAACCATCATCTGGAGCAATTGGTTCCATCACGATCGTAAATCCAACCCACGCCACCGGCTGGCATCGGGACGCCGCGGGTGCAGAATGGACTTGTAATCCGACCAGTTCGCCACCACCACGTAAGTGCCGAATGTGAGCGCGCCGAAGGCCAGGAGCACTACGGCCCCGATCGCTCCATAGTGGACCCACGGTGCCCTTGGATCCGCCTCGAAGAACAACTTGCCGAACTCGCGCCCGAAGTTCATTCCGAAGAACCCGGTGAGAATCGCGCCGGCGCCGATAATCAGACTCAGCATTGCCAGACGGTTCACCGCCTCCGTGTTGCGGAACTGGAAATAGTTATGCAGGGAGGCGTTCAGCTTTTCCACCTCTTCTTCGATTTCGTGCTTCATGATGTCTGTGCGGTACTCGCGGCACTGCAACAGAAAGTGATCGATCTCTTCCTCTTTGTTCGCCAGCTCATCGAAATACCAATAGTTCGCAAAATGCAGAAACTCGGCCCGGAGCCAGTTGGCGAGTTGGATGTTCTCCATGTTCAGTTTGTCATCCTGCTGATCCAGATAAAGCACCTTGGAAACCTGCGCGCTGACCTCGGAGAAATGGAGCAGCGTGGCGCGATAAAACAAGGCCACCATCGCCATCAGATAATACCGGCCGTCGAACATGCGGTGAATGAGGAAACCTTCATGCAATTCATGCTCATCGCAATCGAAGTTGCCGATGCACACCGAGATGTTGCTGTAACTGGTGGCTCCGTAGTAGGTCCCCTGGTGGGCCCACCGGATGTAGAGCTGGCGCAGCAGTTGCTGGCGCACAAAGTAGCGGTCGTAGCGGTAGTCGGTGCCCCAGCGGTCCACGTAGAGGAAGCGGCTGAGCAGAATCTTGTATTCTTCCGAGGCGATATAGTTTTCAGGGAGGGTCGTAGGGTCCATGGCCACATACGTATAGACGATCATGCGCTCATCCAGCACAGGCTCGAATTCGTTTTTGCGGTACTCCAGGAAATAGAGCAGCGAGGTAATGGTTTTGGAAAGCGGGGGCAGAAAGCCGTTCATTCCTCCGCAGTCCTGAAAACGCTCTTCCACTACCGTGTGGATCTCCGCGTCGCGCTCCAGTGTATAGGCGAGGCGGCTCGGAAAGCGCGATTCGCGGATCTGGCGGCTGCTGGAGGGATAGACCTTGCGCATCGTCTCATTGATCCACAGCGCCTCGGACGCGGAAATGCGAAAGGCCTCCACGCCAATGCTGAGAATCCCGATGCCATTGGCGAACAGGAACAGGCGCAGGTCGGTTACGTCTGTTTTTGCCGAGCGGCCCTTGATATCCTCCGCCTCGAAACACAAGCGCTTGCCTTCCAACGGAATGTGATAGCAGCGAAGCAGGCTCTCTCCGCTGGCCGATGCTCCCGCGGTGTCGAAAAATACGCGCCGCACAAAGGGATGAAAGAAGACCATATCCT
>DATLCW010000219.1:0-7301 GCA_035526195.1 Bryobacteraceae bacterium | reverse complement strand
TACGATCTCGGAATTTTGTGTGTCGAGATTTCCCGTCGGCTCATCCGCGAGCAAGAGCGAGGGCTGATTGACGATCGCGCGGGCGATGGCCACCCGCTGCTGCTCGCCGCCGGAAAGAGATCGCGGTTTATGCCGCATGCGATGGCCGACGCCCAGCAGATCCAGTGTCTCTTGAAACCAACTGGTGGTCTCCTGCTTCTTGCCGGCAATGAACTGCGCCATGTTGATGTTGTCGACGGCGGACAAAGTGGGAAGCAGATTGTATTTTTGAAAGACGAAGCCAACCAGTTCGCGGCGGATGCGCGTACGCTCGGTGTCGTTCATCTTTGCCAGGTCCTGGCCATTGATGACGACGCTGCCATCGGTAGATGCCGCCAAGCCGCCGAGAATGTAAAAGAGGGTGGATTTGCCGGAGCCGGAGGGGCCGCAGATGGCAATAAACTCGCCGTTCTGCACGGTGAGATCGACGCCGCGGAGGGCTTCGACGTCCACATCGCCCATTTTGTACACTTTTCTGAGGCTGCGAACCTGGATTAGCGGCTTCTTATCACTCATAAGCCAGGGCCTCGATTGCATCCTGACGAGCCGCTTTCCAACCGGGATAGAGCGCTCCCAGCAAGGAGCCGGCCATCGAAACCGCAATGGAGATCGGCCACCATTCCGGGACAATAATCTGAGTGAGCGAACCGGGTACGAACCGCATGATCGCCCAACGGGTTCCGTAGGTGAAAAGGATGCCAGCCACGGAACCGATCAGAGAGAGAATGATCGTTTCGCGCACCAGAATACTCAGCACCATTCCCGGAGAGGCCCCCAGCGCTTTGAGGATGCCGATTTCCCGGGTGCGCTCGAGCACGGCTGTATACATGGAGAGAAAGACGACCAGGAAGCCGACGACAATGGAGATGCCGATCACGACGTAGATAAACGCCCGCAAACCGGGGATGTTATCGACCGAGATCAGCGACACATATTCGGCGATCGAATAGATCTGATAGTCGGGAAGTTCCTTGCGAAGGTTGGCCATGGCCTGCTGCAGGTTCTCGGGATTGTCCAGCTTGACGTAGATCATGGTCAGCTTGCCGGTGTTTGCCGAAAGATCCTGAAGAAGCTTGATGGGAATAAAAATGCGAGCGAGTTTGCCGGGCTCTACAATGCCCGAGACTTTCCACTTGTGATTGATGAAGGTGTACTCGGAGCCGACTTTCAACCCATACTGGCGGGCCCAGTATTCATCCACAACGACATCGTCAGGATCTCGGAAAGGGCCGCCATCTACGAACTTGAAACCGCCACTCATGCGGTTGAAGCTGTCAAGGTCAATGCCGGTGACGGTATTGGCGCCGCCGATGGGATGAATCACGGTGCCGGTAGCGACCGCGACATGCGGCAGCTTTTCGATAAACTGCAAGACTTTCTCGGGGATGGGGGCGGTGCTCAGTCCGATGATGGAACTGCCGGGGGGGCGAATCAGGATGTCGGCACCGGCCCCTTTGGAGCGGGAACTCATATCCTGGAGGGTGCCGAAACTGAGGCCCACCAGGGTGAGGATCATGGTGGCCTGCACCCCCACCGCCGTGGCGCTCAACAGGGTGCGGACCCAACGATGCTTCAGATTTTCCAGAACCAGTTTATTAATCAAGAATCACGCACCTGCCCGCGGACAAACACTTATTGTACGACGGGTGACGTGGGGCACGTGTTTCCATCAAACATGAATCGAATGTTCTGATTTGGCGGGCTGGTAGACGCAACGGGGGTCTTCGGCGAGATAATCCCAGGAGGTCGCATAAGCCCTGGCGCGGGAACCTCCGCAAATTTTCGTGTACTCGCAGCAGCCGCATTTGCCGTGGCGCCGGGCGGGATCGCGGAGACTCTGGAACAGCGCCGAGTTGCGGTAAAGATCGACCAGGGAATGCCGCCGGACATTTCCCGCGGACAGCGGCAGGAAGCCCGAGGGATACACTTCTCCGATGTGGGAGACGAACACGAATCCCCGCCCGTCGCTGACGCCGGCGGTGCGATAGACCACCTGCCGGGCGCGTTCGGCGTCCGGGCCGTGTTCGGTAGCCAGCTTTCGCGCAATAAAGCGGCGATAGTGCATCCCTTCGGTCGTCTTGATTTCGAACGGCATTACGTTCGAAAGGCTATACAGAGTTTCGAAAACCTCTTCATACTCTTCGCCGGTGAGGTCGTCTGCGGCTTGCGCCCTACCGGTGACGATCAGGAAAAACAGGCTCCACATCTTTCCCTTCACCTCGGCTACCCGTTCCGCGATGAGCGGCAACTGGGCCATGTTGCGGCGGGTGAGGGTAGTCTGGATCTGGGTATCCAAACCGATTTCCCGAGCATAACGGAGCGCTCCCATGGCGCGGTCAAAAGTTCCCGGCACCTGGCGGAAACTATCGTGAGGGGCCGCGTCGGCTCCGTCGAGGCTGACGGCCATGCGGGTAATGCCGCAGCGTTGAAATTCGTCGATCACTTCGGAAGTCAGCAGGGGAGTGGCGCTGGGGCTGACGTTGGTGCGCAGACCGGCGGCCACAGAATAACGGAGCAAGGAATAGAGGTCCGGACGTTTCATAGGATCGCCGCCGGTGAACACGATCAGCGGGTTGCCGAATGCCTTGACCTGATCGATCAGCCGGAAGCCTTCCTCCGTGGTGAGCTCGGCTGGATTTCGCGCGCCGATCGCACAGGCACGGCAATGCACACACGACAGGTCGCACGCCTGGGTTGTTTCCCAGATCACCAGCAGGGGAGCTTCGTTGAAGTTCATTACCGTTCCCAAGTGCAGGTTTTATGCCAGGCTATGTGATTGAAACGATGGATTGCCCGCTTGGGGCATTTTGCGCATGCGGGTTATCCCCCACGTTATTGCAAAGAGTAGACAAGGTCCTCAAACTGCGGCAATGCTCCGCCGAAGAAATGGTCCCTTCCTTCGACCCAGTAGAACTGCTTCTGATCGGGAAGCGAGAGGAAGAAGCGCTCGGCGGCATCCGGTGGACACAGTTCGTCAATCCGGCTATGGATGAAGATACGGGGAACAGGGCAGGGAACCAGATCGTCCGTGCCAGGGACGAGAGCGGGAAAGCCAACGGCCAGCGCACGGCGGGCATCGGGGGAATCCTGAGCCAGACGCAGGGCGACGCGCGAACCGAAGCTGAATCCGGCCAAGGTATAGGGGAGCTCCGGATAACGCTGCCGCAGGACGCCGAGTGCGGTGCGGAGGTCTTCGACCTCGCCTACACCTTTGTCGTGGACTCCTTCACTCAAATTCACTCCGCGAAAATTGAAGCGCAGCACGACGTGTCCGGAGCGCCGCAATCCACGGGCGATCCGGTACACGACTTTATTGTGGAGGGTGCCGCCGAACAGCGGGTGTGGATGGCAAACCACGGCGGCATACACGGGCAGGCGGTCCTCCGGTTCTTCAAGCAGTGCTTCCAGCCTGCCCGCCGGTCCCTCCATCATCAACGTCTCGATACGGCGGGACACGCTTCAGTTTGTCCGGTAATTCGTAAATTGAATTTCGATTCCGAAGTCCTTGGCCCGCAGCAGGGCGATGACTTCCTGCAAACTGTCGCGGTCCTTCGCGCTCACCCTTACCAAGTCGCCGTTGATGGAGGCCTGCACCTTCTTCTTGCTGTCTTTGATCAGCTTGACGATTTCCTTCGCCTTCTCCGAAGGGATGCCCATCTGCAGAGTAATCTCCTGCTTGACGGTGGTCCCGGCGGCTGGATGCACTTCTCCATACACGAGGTTCTTAATGGGTACCTTGCGCTTAATGAGTTTACTTTCCAGAATCTCAATCACCGCTTTCAGCTTGAACTCGTCCTTGCTGGTGAGATTGATTTTCTTATCTTTTTCCACCAGCACGATCTCGCTTTTGGAGTCTTTAAGGTCGTAGCGGGTGATGAGCTCTTTGGCGGCCTGGCTGATGGCGTTCACCACTTCAGGCATTTCTACTTCGGAAACGATGTCAAATGAATTATCAGGCATGCTGACCTTCTATTGTTTCAGAGCCTGAAGCACTTGGCGAGTGACCTCGTCAACCATGGCGGGCATGGCGGCGTCTAGCGCCAGCGTTACCGCGGCCCGGACGCGCTCTTCATCGACCTCCATCGGCTGTTCATTTGCTTCGGCTGCAAATTCGCGAGCCTGCCGGGCGGCCTCGCAAAGCGGCTTTACGGTATCAAGAACTATGGAAGCTTCGAAGGGTTTTTTGAGAAATGCGTCGCTGCCGGCGCGGGAAGCCTCGGCTTCATCCACCGGTTCGAGCACTCCGGCGGTGAGCACCACGCGCACGTGACGGAACCGCGGATCGGACTTCACCTGGCGGCAAATGTCGAATCCGGAGCGGCGGGGAAGAAAGGCGTCGGCGACAATGACGTCGGGGTCGACATCCTCGAGCCTTAATAGAGCCGTTTCGCCATCGGTGACCGACACAACCTCGAATCCCTCTTCACGCAGGATACGCTCGCCCATCCGCTGCGCGTGGGGGCTGTCATCGGCGAGCAGAATACGGCTCATTACTTCTTGGGCTTTTTCGCCTTTTTCTGTTTCTTCGCGCTGGGCTTGTTAGACGGCGTATCGGGCACGGCGGCAGCGGTGGTGGCGGCAGCGGCCTCGGCCGGCTTCGGCTCCTCACCGGGCTTGGGAGGATTTGCTCGCGCGTCAGGCTTCGATTCGAGCGCGGAAGGATCGGTCACCGTACCTACCGTTACGTCGGTGACGCCCGCGCCCACCGGGGCAGGCACCGGCACAGTGGCGGGCAGCGTGGGCTGTGCGCGCTGCATCGTGGGAGAACCGGACTTTGCCGCTTGCGACACATCGGGGCTCTTGCGGAAAACGCCCAAGGACTTGCCCATCAAGCCCGTTTTCGTGCGATTCTCCTGCTCGTATTTCATGCGTGCCAAGGCGACGGGATCCGGTTCTGGAATCTCCATCTCCATTTCCTTGAGTTTGCGCTTCGCTTCATCGACGTAGGAGCTAAGCGGATAATCCTTCACCAGACGCTGATAAGATTGTCCGGTTTTGTCGCGAAATCGCGGACCCATCTGGGAGTAGGAATCGCCCAGCGTCCACAACGCTTCGTCCCCTTTACTGAACAACGGGAAAGCATCCACCATCGATTGCAGGCGGTTCGCGGCCGCGGGATGACGGCCTCGCTGATGGTAAAAGGAACCTACGCGAAACTCACCTTCGGCTTCCACTTCCTGAATGTCGCGCAACAGTTGCTGGGCTTTTGGCGCATGCTTGCTATTGGGAAACTGGACGAGTAGTTGCCGGCATTCCTCTTCCGCTTTCAGCGCATGGGTGGTGTCGCGGTCCGCCTTCTCCATTTGGCGGTAATGAATCATGCAGACTTTTTCCTGGGCTTCCGCAGCTTCCTCGAGGGTGGGGTAGAAGAGGATGAAATCCTTATATTCGGCTTCCGCCTGCGCCAAGCCGTGGGAGCCGCCTTCGCGGAACCAACTGTCGGCAATAGCGAGCTTTGCCTTGGCAAGAAACTCACTGGTGTCGTAGGTATTGATGAGGGTCTGGAGGGTGAGCCGCGCGACTTCGAAACGGTTGCGCTCGAGGTCCTTCACGGCTTTGTCGAACAGCACCTTGTCGGGCTGTTGGGTGTCTTTGGTGATCGGGTTCTCGTACTTCTTGCGGCGAAAGCCACAGGAACTGAGCATCCCGATACACAGGACAACGGCCACAATTCGAACGATCCAGTCTCGTTTTTCAATCTGCATGCACTACCTCAAGTGTAATCAATTGCTCAAGCCCGGATGGCTGTGGCCTCGCGGGCGAGTTGTTGCATTCGTTTCACGGTTGTCTCCGGATCCTCACTATGGAAGATGCTCGAACCGGCCACGATCCAGTCGCATCCGGCACGGACGGCGTCAGCCACGTTCCCAGGTCCCATACCGCCATCAATCTCGATGAGGAATTTGCCATTGATACGGCGGCGGCGATCCTCGAGTTCTCGAACCTTCCGTAAGGAGCCGGGCAGAAACTTCTGGCCGCCGAAGCCAGGGTTGACGCTCATTACGAGCACGTAATCCGCCACATCCAGGACTTCATCCAGGGTGGAGATGGGCGTAGCGGGATTAATTACCACTCCGGCTTGGGCACCTTCACTTTGGATCATTCGCAGGGTCCGGTCCAGATGGGGGCAGGCTTCCTGGTGAACGGAGACGCAATCCGCCCCGGCCTCAATGAACAGAGACGCATAGCGATCGGGATCGGTGATCATCAGGTGAACGTCCAATGTGAGCTTTGTAGCCTTCCTTACGGCTTGAACAATGGGAGTTCCAATGGCGAGGTTCGGGACAAAGTGGCCATCCATCACGTCCAGGTGGAGCATGGAAATACCGGCGTGCTCCACGCGGGCGATCTCGTCTCCGAGACGGGCAAAATCCGCGGAGAGAAGGGAAGGAAGGATTTCCACCATTGAAAGTCGTTGGAAACTAATCTGATCGTATCACAGCGGCAAAAAAGCCGTCCCCCGGTTGGACGCCGGGAAGGCGGCGGTGGGTTTCATCGGGATTGCGTCCCAGCACCTTTCGGACTACCGCTTCATTCTCTTCCTCTTCGAGAGAACAGGTGGAATACACGAGGATTCCGCCGGGTTTGAGAATCGTGAGCGCGTTCGTCAGAATTTTGACCTGGCGATGATGAAGATCGATCAGGTCGGCGGGCTGAAGCCTCCATTTGATTTCAGGGTTGCGGCCAAGCGTGCCGGTGCCGGAACAGGGAGCATCGACCAGGATTCGATCGAAGATCCGGCGAAAGGGGAGGGGTTGGGTAGCGTCGAGGTTTACCAGCGGGCAGCCGGGGTCAGGCATGGAACGCAAACGGTGGAGGTGGAGATCGCACGCCACCGCTTGGACGCTGGTTTCCAATGCCTGGGAAGTCTTGTTGCCTGGGGCGGCGCAGAGGTCGAGAAAAAGCTGGCCGGGCTCAAGACGGAGAAGGGGCACGACCGATTGCGATCCGATATCCTGTTGCCGTCCGGCGCGGTAGTATGCCTGCGGCGGCTGGAGAAATGAGAGGGCGATGATTTGGGCCTCGGTCTCGCCGTAGGCATGGCGCCAGCGTTCCACCATCCATGCGGGGACCGACAGCGCGGTGGCCTGATCCGGGAATACGTTTGGAGTTTTCTTTACCTTTCTCAAAATGGCGTTCACCACGCCCGCCGCGGAGCGCTTTCGAGCTATTTTGACCAGCTCGACGCTTTCAGAGACGGCGGCGTGGGGGGGGATTCGATCCAGATGGAGGAGTTGGTAAAGGCCCATGCGGAGGGCGAT
>DATLCW010000067.1:0-9142 GCA_035526195.1 Bryobacteraceae bacterium | reverse complement strand
GATTCCGAGATCCCCCAATTGGGTACGCCGCCTCGAAACTTTTGCACGATGTTGTACCCCCAGACCTGTTTGCCGGTAGCGTGTTCCAGGCAGACCAGCGTGCCATCGGCGGATAGCGCGTAGAGCCGGTCTCCATCGATCGTCGGCGTACCGCGGGGGCCATGGCCGCGCCGGTCGCGATACACGGCGCCGGCCGGCGTTTCCCAGACCTTCTTGCCGGTGGCGACGTCGAACGCCATCACAAACTCCTGATTATCGTGTTGGCCCTGGGTGAACAACCGGTCCTTTACCACCGAGAACGCAGAGTATCCTTCTCCCAGCCCTGTGGTTTTCCAGACCTGCTTCGGTCCGCCCGCGGGCCATGACTTGAGTAGTCCCGTCTCCGGTGAGATTCCGTTCCGGTTGTTGCCCCGCCACTGCGGCCAATCAATCGCAAGCAGTACCGCACTACAAGACAAAAAAAGAAATACCCTCATGTGACTAGAGATAACACACTTGCTTTGCTCACTATTCTATTGATGAAACTCCTCCTTGTTCTTTCGCTATTGGCTACGGGGTGGGGCGCGGAGGCTCCCCCCAAGGCTGCTCCGAAGCCTGCGGCTTCCGCCGGCCGTCCTGCCTCGTCCGATGGCGACCTCGAAAAGGCAATCCGGGCGCGGTTTGCCCGGTCGAAGATTTCCACCAATAATTTCCAGGTGAAGGTTCAAGGGGGCATCGCGACGATTGAAGGAGCCACCAACGTAATCCAGCATAAAGGGACCGCGACGCGACTCGCACGGAGCGCCGGGGCTTCCGGCGTCGTCAACAACGTGAAGATCAGCGAAGCAGCCCGGCAAAAAGCGGCGCAGTACCTCGGCCAGGGGCGCCGCGCGACGGTTAAATAGGCTAATCCGGCCGCCGTCCAAAAAAATATCGGGAATCCATGAAGGAAAAGCCCTCGCTTCCACGCTTATATAAGTGAAGGGCCTGCATCGGAGGACCCTTCGCAATCAAGACGAAGGCGGTGAGGATCCATTCCCACCGCACTTTCGCAAAGCTCACTGGGAGGAGGGGTACGTGATTACGCTTTCCGCGCGTTGCCTGAAGGGTTTCGCAGATGGTTTCGGAGGAGGAATCCTCGGCGGGCTGGCCTATTGGAAGCTGGCTAGCCTGCTCGGGAATAGCGGCGTGCCCTTTCCGTCGTTCAAGGTGGCGTCCCTTGCCATCGTTTTAGGCTTCTTTGAAGCGTGGCGGGTTTCCCGCCGCATTCACCCGCTACGGCTGCTCAAGATAAAATAGCAATCCACGGAGGATTGCATGTTTCTCGTCCCCACCGCGCTCGTTTTCTCTCTTTTGCCTCGGCTCGCTTTCGCCCAAAGCTTCGCCATCACATCCGGACCGGCCACGGATCAGGTGCTGCAACGTGACGAGGCCGGTAAGGCCGTGGTCAACCTTTCTGGTACCGCTCTCAGCCTGAACAACAAACCGCTTGAAATACGCGCCATTGGAATAAACGGGGTTCTGCCGAGCGACTGGGCGCCAGCGGGAAAGATCGCCGCTGACAAGTGGTCCGCGAAGATTACTCTACCCACCGGCGGTCCGTATCGCGTCGAAGTTCGCTCCAACAACATCGTACAATCGGTCACCAACCTGCTGGTGGGCGACCTCTGGGTTCTCGGCGGACAATCCAACATGGAGGGCGTTGGAAATCTCATCGACGTAGAACCGCCTCACGGATTGGTTCACAGCTTTGACCAGTCAGATCAGTGGGGACTCGCCCAGGAGCCTTTGCACAATCTGCCGGGAGCGGCGGATCGCGTCCATTGGCGCAAGAATAAGGAAGGCATCGCGCTGCGTCTCGAGGGAACCGCACTGGCGGAATTCATCGCGAATCGAAAAAAAGGAGCGGGACTCGGGTTGGCCTTCGCCGCCGAAATGGTCCGCCGTACGGGCGTTCCCATCGGTTTACTGCCGTGCGCCCACGGCGGCACGTCCATGGATCAGTGGAGCCCAGACCTGCGCGATAAAGCGGGCGACTCTCTTTACGGAGCTACGATCCGGCGGGTGAAACTCGCGGGCGGTAAGGTACGCGGCATGCTCTGGTACCAGGGGGAGTCGGATGCCAACCCAAACGCCGCGTCCGGGTTCCAGGCAAAGTTCGAGAGACTGGTAGCGGCCTTTCGGTCTGATCTGGGAGATCCCGGCATGCGTTTCTATTACGTTCAAGTCGGGCGGTATGTAAACAGTCAGAATCAACTCGAGTGGAACGAAGTACAGGAGATGCAGCGCAAAGCCGAGAAAACCATTCCCCAATCGGGTATGGTCGCGTCGGTCGATCTGTCGCTTGACGACGCAATCCACATCGGAACCCGCGACCAGAAACGGCTGGGAAGGCGCCTCGCCAACCTCGCCGCCATTGATCTGTTCGGGACCACTGTGCCCGGGGTGCGGCGCGGCCCGAGACCGGTCTCGGCGAAGTTGGACGGCTCCACCCTGCGCGTAACTTTCAGCGACGTGAATGGCCGGCTCACCAGCCAGGGAAGGATCTCCGGTTTCAGCATTCATGACTCCGCCGGCGCACCGATACCAGCGATCTTCCAGGCCACCTTCGACCACGTCAACCACGCGATGGTGGTTCTGCACCTGGGCGCGAAGATACCCGATGGAGCCACGCTTCGATACGGTTTCGGCAAGGACCCATACTGCAACGTGCGCGACCAGGCGGACATGGCGGCGCCTGTGTTCGGTCCGATGGTCATTGAGCGATAGGCTGCTTGCCGTCGCCACCGCGCTGTGAGAAAACAGAGTGATCCAATGCTTTACAGCATCACTCTGCAACACGCGGCCCGCTACAGTCCGGCGAATCCCGCCATCGTCCGCGATTCCGGCTCCACCACGTATGCGGAGCTGGCAATCCGGGTGGACAGTCTTGCGGCGGAGTTCCTCAGCCACGGGGTCGGGGCGGGTGACCGGTTGGCCGTACTGCTTCCAAACGGCGCGGAGTTCATCGAAATCCTATACGCTTGCGCGCGTCTGGGCATCATAGCCGTACCGCTCAACACCCGCTATGCCGCCGCCGAGATAGACGCTATCCTCAGCGATTGCTCGCCCAAAGGCATGCTCCGGCACAGCACGTTGCCTGCGCCCTCGGTGCGTACGCCCTGGGAAGTGGTGATCGACGAACAGCCCTTGTTAGGAGCGGAAGGCGAACTTCCTCCTCCTTTCTACGATCCTGCGGCGATCTTCGGACTGTTCTACACCAGCGGTACGACGGGCCGCGCGAAAGGCGTGATGCTCACCCATCAAAGCCTGTTCGCGAATACGCAAAACTGCCTGCCATACTTCTCCATGCGCAAGGACAGTTGCTATCTTCACGCGGCTCCGATGTTCCACCTGGCGGACTTCCCGGGATTGCTCTGCACGGTGGCGCTCGGGGCCTGCCAGACTACCATTCCGCGCTTTGAGCTTCAGCTTTTCTGTGCCGCCGTACAGCGTTACCGGGTGACCCACTGCGTGTTGATCCCCACGATGATCAACTTCCTGACGCTCTATCCCGAGCTGAACAGCTTCGATCTGTCTAGTCTACAGTGGGTACTCTATGGAGGCTCGCCCATCGCGCCGGAAGTGCTGCGGCGGGCCCGCGCGAAACTCTCCGGCACACGATTTACACAGGGTTATGGGCTGACGGAAGCAAGTCCCGTGCTGACGCTGTTGCTGGATGAGGATCACACTCCGGAGCGCGCCTTATCCTGCGGGCGTCCGCCGTTCGGCGTGGAACTACGGATCGCCGGGCCGGATGGGGAAACCGTGAAGCGGGGCGAGTCCGGAGAACTTACGGCGCGCGGCCTGAACATCATGAAGGGCTACTGGAATCAGCCGGAAGCGACACAATATGCGCTTCGCGACGGATGGCTCTATACCGGCGATATCTGCCAGCAGGACGAGGACGGCTTCTACTACATCGTGGATCGCGCCAAAGACATGATCGTCACCGGGGGAGAGAACGTTTATTCGACCGAAGTCGAAGCGGCGCTCTATGGGCATCCGGCCATCAAGGAGGCGGCGGTCATCGGCATCCCTGATCCGCAATGGGGGGAACTGGTGACTGCTTGCATTGTGCTCAAAGATGGCTCCACCGCCACGGTGGAAGATCTCGCCGCCCATTGCCGCGAGCTCATCGCCAATTACAAAGTTCCCCGGCGCATCGAGTTCTACGAGAGGGAGTTGCCCAAGAGCGGAACCGGCAAAATCCTTAAGCGCACGCTGCGGGAGCCATTCTGGCAAGGACGAGCCCGCGGCGTCAGCTAACCTTCTTGAAATACATCCGTCTCATCTGCTTTCCTGGTTCCCTGCCCTGCCGCAATCTTCATCCCTTGCATAGCGCGGCGTACGTGCGCGCGGGCCCCGTGCCGCACGGGCTGAAGATAGTACCACGGGGGTTAAAAGGGGGTGGCTGCTCCCCGATCCGGCGGAGCGGTTCGACGAGAGCCGGCCCTACATGGCCGGCCCAGGATCAGGGCGCGCGGGAACCTTGTATTTAAAAGCCGGCTAACCGGGTTTTGGCGTCGCCGAACTCCGTGAGTTCGACACCCATCCGATCCATAATGCCCAGGTACAGGCTACACAACTTGCGGTTGTCGTCGCCGGACTCGAAATAGTTGAGCGCTCTGCCAGTTTCCAGCTTGCCCCCGAGGCCGCCGATGGTGACCACCGGCACCTTCTTGTTGTCGTGCTTCGTCCCGGACCACATGTTCGACAGGAACAGCAGACAGCTGTTGTCGAGCACCGTGCTCTCCCCTTCCGGCATTGCATCCAGACGCTGGGCCAGATAGGCCATTTGGCTTACTTGGAACCGCACTATCTTTTGATAGTCCTCCTCGGTGTCGTAATGGGAGGCGCCATGATGCTGCTTACTCACGCCGAGGAACGGATAATAGAGCGCGGAGAGATCGCGGGCCAAGAGCAGTGAGGCCACGCGCGTCTTGTCAGTCTGAAACCCGAGGGCGATGATGTCGCACATCAGGCGGATGTGATCGCGGATATCTTCGGGCAGGCCATCCTGCGGACGCTTCATCGCCAACAGCGGCCGCCCGGCGTCGCGGGCCTGCTCTTCGGCCTTGTCCTTATCTGTTCGCATCCGCTCGATGCTGCGTTCGACCTCACGGACGCTGGCGAGATACTCGTCCAGTTTGAGTTTGTCAGTGGAACTGATCTTGCCGCTCAGGGCCAACGCATGTTCCTCGACCCTGTCCAACACGCTCGTGTTGCGCAGTCTCCCGCCATTCTCGAACAGGCTGTCGAAGGCCAACGAGGGATACATCTCGTTGGGCACGGGCGAATCGCTGCTCTGCCATGAAATATGCGAGCTGTAGGCGTTCGAAAAATTCGTTTCATGGAACCCGGTCATCGCCCGCTCACAGGCCAACACCATGCTGGGCTGCGGCGTCTCCTGCCCAATCCGGTTGGCCAGCACCTGGTCCATGGTGATGCCGCCCTGGATGATCGAACCTTTGCGGATCGGCACTCCCGACAACATGTTGCCGGTCATCGCCGGATGAATCCCCTGTCCGGTGGCCGCCTTGTTGAACAGGCCGTCAATGACGTTGATTTTCGCCTTGAGCGGCTCCAACGGCGCCAGTGATTCGCTCAGTTCCATCTGCGCGCCCGCCCCTTTAGCCCACCAACGGCCGGGGCTGATCCCCGTGCCCATGAACAGCACGGCAAAGCGTTGGGGCTGCCCGGCGGTAGTGGCCGCCGAGGCGGAACTGATGCCGAAACCCGAAAGCGACTCCATCCACGGCAAAGCCATGGTCACGCCGGCGCCGCGCAGAAAGATCCTTCGGGACAGCGCCTTTTTACACTCTCGACGCACCCCGGGCTGCGTGTTCATCATAGATCACCTCTTATCGGCCGTCACTTGCTCGCGGCCGCGCTTGTTGAGAAACTGGCGGCTCGTAACAATGCTCTCAATTACGGTTTCAAAACAGCATCTTTTGCCGGCAAGCTTGCCGCCTATCTCCTGAATCAGAACGTCGTCGGAGAGCGCCAGGCTGCGTCCCAGGGCATAGGCCAACAACTTGCTAATGAAGCCGCGCACGAAGTCGTCCTGGCGGTGGTCGCGAATGTAACGCCGGATTCCTTGCAATCCCTCTCCTTCGTTGCCTCCCGGAAAGGCGGCCCGTGCATCGACCGCGCGTCCCCCCAGATCGTGGGTTCGACGCCGGCCGACCGGATCAAACCCTTCGAACGCCAATCCAAAAGAATCGAAGCGCGCGTGGCAGGCGGCGCAACTCGGGTTGGCCCGGTGCTGCTCCAGCATTTGGCGCAACGGCAGGTCCATCTTGGCCTCATCGGCCGGCAACTCGGGCACCAACGGGGGCGGCGGCGGGATTTGGTCGCCCAGTACGTTCTTCGCCACCCAGTAGCCGCGCTTCACCGGACTGGTCCGCAGGCCCGGGGCGTTCTTTGTCAAAAATGCGGCCATGGGCAGGAGGCCGCCCCGGCCATAGCGATCGGCGTCGGCAACCCGGACCCAAACGCTCTCATCGCCCCCTTCCGCGGCCATGCCGTAGTGACGGGCCAGAATAGGATTCACAAACGTGTCGCGAGCGTAAAGGAAGTCGAGAATCGAACGGTTGCGCCGAAACACGTCCAACAGGAAGCGAATCGGCTCCTCGAACATCGCCCCTCTTAATTTGTCGCTGAATGAAGGGAAGCGCTCGCGGTCCACGGTACCGATGTTCTCGAAATCGCGAAAGTCCAGCCAGTTGCCCCCGAATTCAACGGCCAGCGCCCGGATACGCGGGTCTTGCAGCATCCGTCGGGCCTGGGCTTTGATGATCTCCGGATTGTTTAGGTCGCCTGCCGCGGCGTGCTGCAACAATTCCTTGTCAGGCATGCTCGACCAGAGGAAATAACTGAGCCGGCTGGCCAGATCGAAATGCGATAGCGGCTGAATTCCGCCGCCGGCTTTGACCAGGTCGACGCGGTAGGAGAACTTCGGAGACGTCAAGACCAGAACGATCGCCTCTCGAATCGCGCCCTCATGGTCCAGGCCATAGCGCTCCCGGGCCTCGCGATAGAAGGACAGCAAATCGGCGCGATCCGCCGGCGGCAACGGCCGGCGATACGCCCGGGCGGCGAAATCGAACAGCGACTGCAAGTGACCCGGCTCAGCGTCGCGGCGGGCTCGCTGGACCCAGCGGATGCCTTCGTTGGCTGTGTTGAAGAAGTCTTTGACCGCTTGGATCGCGACATCGCTCCCGCCTTTGGCGACTTTCAGGTAATCGGCCTCGAGTTTCCTGATCTTCGCTTCCGAGATGATGTCCTCCACCTCGATCTCTTTTACTTCGGGCTCCCCGTCTTTGAAGTCGTCTCGCGTTCCACGGGTCCCCAGCTTGGCGAATTCGACGTAGGTGCGGATAACAATGGAAGCCACAAAATCCATCTCCCGCCACATCTTGTCCAAGGCCGCCTGCTGCTTCTTGTCCAGCAGCAACTCATAGAGCGGCTGGTCGTCGCGGAAGTAGCCCATGACGTTGTGGAAGCCCGCACTCAGATAGCGGCCCTGATCTTTGCCTGTCCGGAAATAATTTCGGCCGCGCGATTCTTTGTAGAACATGTCGGGAAAAACGCTGCAAAACCGGCCCCACGCCGCTTCGTAGCGTGCGCGTTGACCGGCGGGAACGAAGAGATCCGGATCGCCGGGCTGATTTTCGACCAGAATCGTCTTACCTGGACCGAACGGATTATCCCATTCGGGCTCGACCACGCCGCTTTGGTTGAACAGCGGCTCGCCCTCGACCTGCAACTGCCTGGGATCGAGCTTTCGGCGATTCGTCGCGTATTGCGTATTCTTCCAAATCAATAACGGCTGCCAGGCAGTACCGATGGGGCCAGCCGTAATATTGATAAACCGCGGCTCTACCTTCTTGCGCACGTTGGCGATGTAGGATCGCATCGCCTCACAGCCGGATCGCGCCACGTTCGGCTGATCCGCCCGCGGCCCGGGCAAGGCTCGCCACATTGCTTGCAGTTTCACCAGCGGGCCGGCCCCTTCGGCACTCTCCAAGGTCGACCAGACGGTCTGCAGATACTTGGCGCTGACGCGGTATTGCCGCGCGAGGCCGGCCAGCGTGGCGGTGGGCTGCCCGAGCGCCGCCCGATACCGGAAGCGCCAGGCGGTTTGAAAATAATCGGCGTAGTCGATGTTCTGCTCGTGGTAAAAATGTATGATCTGATGCACCGCGAACTTGTCGCGGTCGGTTTCCACCAGCATCGGATGCGGCGCGAAGGCAAATCCGTCCTCCTTCAAGTACATGTGGCTGGCCACTTCACGTGCGGCGGCCAGATATTTTTTCAGGAGGGTGGGTGACATCATTAGCGTTTCGCCGGAGTTGTCAAAGCCCGCCGTGTTGGCCGGATCGACAGGAAACTCGCGGGCAGGGCGGATATCAACGCCCGTGAGATCGCGAATGGTGTAGTTATACTCGGCATTGTTGAGGCGCCGCGCCAGCACGACGCCTGGGTCGCCGGCATTGCGGCGCGTTTCGTGTTCGCGGACGGCATGGAACCAATTCAAGACCTCGCGCCGCTCCTGCGGCGTTGGATGCCGCGCTCCCTTGGGCGGCATCTCCTCCGAATCGAGACGCTCCAGCATTTGGCTCCAACGACGCCCGTCCTGCATTAAGGCAGCCATCGTCGTGAATCCGGTCAGATCCAGCTGCGCCGCAGGCCGCTGCTGGCCGTGACAACTGATGCAATACGTCTCAACAAAAGGCCGGACTGTTCGCGTAAACTGCCCTTCCAGCCCGGCGCGTATGCCGTCTTGGCCTCGCACGACGCTGAGAACCGCCGTTGCCGCCAGGACCAAAATAAAGCCCGCCCAACGGGTGGTCAATTCGATCCGATCAGTCGGCCTCCGCATTTCCGTTTCCAGACTCGATTGTCGGACAGCGGCGACGTGGCGTCAACTGACTTAACCTCTTGAGGTTGATGGCACTTTGATTTTCGAGCTCGAAGTTAACGATGCGCGGGTTCAGCGAGCCGCGGCTGTCTTGCGGGTCGATTGCCAGCGAATTCACTTCGGTGCTCGGCAGCCCGGAGTTCAGTGCGTCGTGAGAATACACTTATATCAATCCACGTTCATCAACATGGATGAGTT
>DATLCW010000043.1:0-21093 GCA_035526195.1 Bryobacteraceae bacterium | reverse complement strand
ATTCGCTAAGCCGGTTGTGCAGGGTGCGGATGCTGATTCCTAAAATGTCCGCGGTGCGTTGGCGGTTGTTGTCAACGTGTTTTAACACCAGTTGGATATAAGCCTCTTCCACACGGTGTAAAGGTACGCCCGCGGTGATATCAAGGAAGGGCTCCGAGCCGTCCTCGAGCCGGTTTCCGTTGGAGTCGCCGCCGGTGAGGTAGGCCGGGAGATGCTTGGTCAGGATGATGCCTTCGCCGGCGACGATCGCGGCCCGTTCCAGCACGTTACGCAATTGCCGTACATTGCCGGGCCAGGAGAACCGCTTTAACACATCCATCACGTTGGGATGTACGCCGGAAACCCGGCAACCATGCTTGCGGTTGATGATGGCAAGGGTCGCTTCGCTGATTGCCTGGATATCGTCCTTGCGTTCGCGCAAGGGCGGGAGGACCACATGAAACACGTTCAAGCGGTAATAGAGATCCTCGCGAAGCTGTTTGTCGCGGATTGCCTGTTCCGGCGCCCGGTTGGTGGCGGCGAGCACGCGTACGTCAATCGGTACATCGCTTCTGCCGCCCAGCCGCCGCACTTTGGATTCCTCGAGGACGCGCAGCAACTTGGCTTGCGTGATTACTGGCATTTCCGCGAGCTCATCCAAAAGCAAGGTCCCTTGATGCGCCTGCTCAAAGCAGCCTGCCCGGCGCTCCACCGCCCCTGTGAATGCGCCTTTCTCATGACCGAACAATTCACTCTCGATCAGGCTTTCCGGCAGCGCGGCGCAGTTGATGGCGACGAAAGGACCACCGGCGCGGGAACTCAAGCGATGGATCGAGCGGGCCACCAGTTCCTTGCCCGTCCCACTCTCACCGGTGATCAAGACCGATGCGGTGGTGGGAGCAACCTGAGTGATGAGAAAGTACATGGCGCGCATGGCCGGCGTGCTACCCACCAGTTCGCCCAGCATTCCCTGGTGCGTCAGTTGGCGGCTCAGCAACTCAGTTTCGGCGATGAGGCACTTTTGCGTAGCGGCGCGATCCAACAGCGTTCGTAGAATGCCCGGCTGGACCGGTTTTTCGAGAAACCAGAAAGCTTTGAGGTCGTGCACGACGGAGATGGCTTTCTCCGTACTTCCGAAGCCGGTTAAGACAATTACGGGAGTGCGATCGCCGCGTCCCTGCAGCATGTTCAACAGTTCCTCGCCGTTCAGGCGCGGCATCTGAAGATCCGTGACGATCACGTCGAAGCGCGAGGCCGCGAGAAGATCGAGCGCCTCCTGGCCGTCTGCGGCTGCCGCCGCATCAAAGCCCAACGAGGTGATCATCTCCGTGATGAGCGCCCGCTGATCGTCCTGATCCTCCACCAGCAGAACTCGGGTGGATCGCCGTGGTGTTTCCAATGTCAACATCTTAGCGCGAGGATGCGCCTCGATGCCCGGGGAGACGGGAACAATGCCGATTCGCGGATCGTCCCACGTATAGGAATAGGCGACACGAAGGCGGCGTCCGCCGCGGGTCGCTGAAGCTTCCGATTCCGGCGTGGTGTAAGTTTTACCTTCTTCAGCACGGAAGAGGGCCTCTTTCGGGGCGTTGCGCCAGCCTTTAGAAAGGAACCATACGTGCATATGTTTCAACCAGGTTACGTTGAGGTGACGATGCCCAAGTGGAGGTCGTATGCACTGTGTGCTGATTCCCGCCCTGATGTTCTGCCTGGGCCTTGGAGCCGCCGTTCCCGGCCAGAATGAGGATCCGGCTTTAAACAAGGCATTGAATGACCGGATTGCCGAATATCTGACGTCGCGCAAGAAGGCGGTACAGGGCATTCCCGCACTGAAGGCGAAATCCACGCCGGAACAAATCCAAGCGCGGCGGCTTGCCATTGTTCCAGCCATCCGCAAGGAGCGCGCCAATGCCCGCCAAGGCGAAGTACTGACGAAAGAAATCGAAGAGCGGATTCGCCAGATCATACGGTCTGAAATGCGCGGCAAGGAGGGCGTCCCGGCGAAAGCGACGGCAAAGCAGGGTAACCCGGCCACCGACGGGCCCGTAACGTTTCCGGTGAAAGTGAATGGAAGTTACCCGGATTCGGCTCCGCTGTCCTCGGTTCCGTCGACGCTGTTGCTTCGCTTGCCACAGTTGCCCAAAGAGCTTGATTTTCGCTTCGTCGGGCGGCGCCTGATTTTGCGCGACGTGGAAGCGAGCCTGATTGTGGATTACATCTTGAACGCAACTCCGTGAAGGTGGAATATGGTACGTCGAAGTCTAATTGCGCTTGCGTTGCTCCCGCTGGTGTGGTCCGCCGACGTGCGCGGTCCAGTGAAATCCGATTCGTTTCGATTTGCGGTGCTGGGGGATTCGGGCACGGGCGACCGGCCGGCGTTTGAAGTGGGTGCGGAACTAGCGAAGGCGCGGGCGACCTTTCCCTTCGATCTCGTTCTGCTGCTCGGAGACAACCTCTACGGGGGCGAAAAGCCACGCGACTTCCGGAATAAGTTTGAGCTGCCGTTTAAGGCGCTGCTGGATGCCGGGGTCAAGTTTCAAGCTTCACTTGGGAATCACGACGACCCCAGCCAACGCTTCTACAAGCTGTTCAACATGAACGGACGCAACTATTATACGTTCCGGCCGCGGGAGGGGATCCGGTTTTTTGCATTGGACAGCAACTACATGGACAAGAAACAACTGGAGTGGCTGGAAAATGAGTTGAAGAACTCATCGAGCGACTGGAAGATCTGTTTCTTTCATCATCCACTGTATTCTTCCGGGGAGAAGCACGGACCATCGGTGGAAATGCGAGCGATGCTGGAGCCGCTATTCGTTAAATACGGAGTGAATCTGGTACTGAATGGCCATGAGCATTTTTACGAGCGCATCAAGCCGCAGAAGGACATCTATTACTTCATTATTGGATCAGCGGCCAAGCTTCGCGCGAATGGAATCGCTCAGTCGGAAATTACGGCGAAAGGTTTCGCGAAGGATCGCGCGTTCACACTGATGGAAATTGACGGCGATCAGTTGTATTTCCAGACGTTAACCCGCGCCGGTCAGATGATCGATTCGGGCACGCTGGAGCGGCGTAAGACGAAGTAGAGACGACATAGGCGATCCTTGCTCGCCACCGCACCCACTGTTACTCCTTGACATTCTACAGGAGCTCGTCGTATAGTCCTGTAGAACGTCATAGAGGAACTTTCCATGCCCCCGCCCCAAGTGGATCTCCTGCAGGGAACGCTCGCCATGCTCATCCTGAAAACACTGGCGCTGGAGCGCATGCACGGCTTTGGGGTGTCGGTGCGGATCCGTCAAATGACGAGCGACGTGCTGCGCGTAGACCAGGGATCGCTGTACCCGGCGTTGCATCGGCTGGAGCGCCGCAAACTCATTCGCGCGGAATGGGGGGTGTCGGAGAACAACCGCAAGGCGAAGTTCTACACCTTAACGCCAAAGGGCCGGCGCTGTCTCGAGCAGGAAGCGTCGAGCTGGGTACGGCTCTCGCTGGCCGTAAACACCGTAATGCAGGCGGAGTAAAAGGAGAGAGTCCATGGCATGGCGGCAAGTAGCGTCCTGGTGGCGGCGGCTGACCCAGGAACGTACTCCCACCGACGAGATCGACGCGGAATTGCGCTTCCACCTGGAAATGGAGGCCGAACGAAACCTCACGAGCGGCATGGAGCCGCGGGAGGCGCGCCGGGCTGCGAACCGGGATTTCGGCGGCATCGAACAGTACAAAGAGGAGTGCCGCGACCAGCGGCGTGCGAGTTGGGTGCACAGCGTCTGGCAGGACATCCGCTACGGCGTGCGCATTCTGGGCAAGGCTCCCGGGTTCACCGCGCTTGCGGTACTGTCGCTGGCGAGTGGAATCGGCGCGACAACGGCCATGTTCAGCGTCACCAACGCCGTATTTCTGCGCCCCTTGCCGTACAAGGATGCGGACCGGATCGTGCGCCTCTGGGAGGTGGCGCAGGATCGCCCGGATCAGAAGCGCGGTGCGATGGTGCGCAATTTTCTTGCGTGGAAGGAACGCAACACGGTGTTTGAGGACATGGCCGGTTTGATGCTCGACCACACCATGAACCTCAACAGCGATCAAAATCCAGAGGTGCTGAAGGGACGGAAGTTCACACCCGGATTTCTGGATGTTTTCGGCGTCAAGCCAGCCCTCGGCCGGCCGTTCCTGGCGGAGGAATACGACAACGCGCGCAGGGACTGGCCCCTCATTATCAGCTACGGGTTCTGGGAGCGGCGCTTCGCCAAGGATCCGAACGTCATCGGCAAAACACTCCCGATTGAAGGGCTCAAGCAGCCGATCGTGGGCGTGATGCCGAAAGACTACCAACCGCTCTACTGGGCAAAGAATATCGACTTTTGGGGCCCACGCACCTGGTCTGGCGCCAACATTACGACAAACTTCCGGTGGTTGCCCGTCTTTGCGAAACTGCGGCCCGGCGTCACGATCGAGCAGGCGCAGGCAGCGATGAGCAGCATCGCGGAGGGTCTCGCGCGCGAGGATGCCGCCAACACGGGCTGGACCGTGAAAGTGGAGCCGCTGTACCAGAGCTTGCTGGGGTTCCGACAGCCGGCGGTGATGCCGATCGCCGGGGGCGTGGGCCTGGTGCTGCTCATTGCCTGCGCCAACGTTGCCGGCCTGCTGCTGGGCCGAACCTCCGGGCGCCAGCGCGAAATCGCGATCAGGCTCTCCATCGGCGCGGGGCGGTTGCGCATTGCACGGCAATTGCTGACCGAAAGCCTTCTGCTGGCACTCGCAGGCGGCATTGCGGGACTGCTATTCGCCCGTTGGTTCCTGACGATCCTCATCGCGGCTGCGCCGCCAGGTACGCCGCGCCTGGAGGAGGCGTCCATCGACGTTCGCGTGCTTGCCTTCACGCTTGCAGTGGCGGTGGCGACAGGCGTATTGTTCGGGCTGGTCCCAGCGCTGACCGGCAGCCGGTTTGCGCCGGGTCCCGGCTTTGATGTCAGCGCACGGTCCTTCGGCGGATCACGGCAACGCATGCGCCGCGTGCTCGTCGCCGGCGAGGTGGCGGTCGCCATGGTGTTGCTCACGGGCGCCGGGCTGCTCTTGAAAAGCTTTCTCCGTTTGTCAGGTATCGACGTGGGTTTTGAGGTCAAGGACGTTGTGGCCTTTCGGCTCAAAGTGCCGGAGCGCGGCGTCCTGCAAGCAGTTCCGAACGCTGCCGGAGAGAGTTTGTTGCGTGTCCCCGAGCAGATGGCCCCAGGCTTTGAGCGGATCCTGGAAGAAATGCGAGCCCTTCCGGGCGTGCGGGCCGGTGCGATCGCCACGTTTGCGCCCATGACGGGCATGTTCGGCGGCATGCCTTTTACGATCGAGGGCAATTCCGGAAATGAGGGGACTCGCGGATCGCAATTTCAGGTGAGCGCAGGCTTTTTTGACACGCTCGGAGTGCCATTGTTGCAAGGGAGGGATTTTCTCCCGGCCGACACCCAGGGCGGGGAGTGGGTCGCAATCATCAATGACGCCGCCGCCAAGCGCTACTGGGCAAACCGCGATCCCATCGGCGCGTGGATTGCGATTCCGGGTACCGGCGCACCCCGCCGGTACCGGATTGTCGGCGTCGTACGGAATTTCCGTTACGGACGAGTGGATCAGGCGCCGAACCCCACCATCTACACGCCACACCAGCAGCAGCCGCTTATCGTGCACTCCTCAGGGTGGCTCTCACAGGTCTCCCGGACGTTCCTCCTGCGCGTGGCGGTTCCACCCGACAAGGTGCTCCCCGGACTGCGCGCCATCGCCGCAAAACACACGGGCAATCAGCCGATCTTCGACGTTCAGACGGTGGAAGACCTGCAGGGGGAACAGTACCGGGCGCCGCGCTTTGGCGTAACGCTGGTGGGGGTATTTGCCGCATTCGGCGTGATCCTAGCTGCCGCGGGCGTCTTTAGCGTAATGACCTACGCCGTGGTCCAGCGCAGCCGGGAAATCGGCCTGCGGATGGCGCTGGGAGCCCAGCGGGCTGCCGTGGCACGCATGATCCTCGGCGAGGGGTTGAAAGTGGCCGCCGCCGGCATCGTACTTGGCCTTGCGGGGTCTTTGGCCGCGGGGCGCGTACTGGCAAAACTGCTGTTCGAGATCAACCCGCAGGATCCATCGACGCTTGCCAGCGTCTCACTCCTCTTTCTTTGCGTGATCCTGCTTGCCTGCTCGTTTCCCGTGCGTCGCGCAACAGCAGTGGATCCCGTCGAAGTCTTGCGGCACGAATAAGCAGGATTCACTCCCATTGCTTGATTCAGGTCCGTGGAGCGGCAAAAGGCGAAGGCGAGTGTGCTTCCGGGCCAGGCGGGCTCCGGTCTATAATCGAGGACTATGGAATCCAGACCACGCCGCCGTTCTTTCGTCCGCATGTTGAGCGGAGGCTCGCTCAGCGCGCTCGCCGCGGCCGATGTACAACCGGCCGGCTCCACTTATGTCAACCCACGCAAGGTATTGCTGTGGGAGAGCACGCGCAAAGAGTTTCGCGAGGCCATCGAGAGCGGCGCCTTGAAGGCCGTAATTCTTCCCACCGGCAGCACGGAGCAACACAACGAGCATCTGGCGATGATCAACGACACCGCCAGTGTCACGCTGGTGGCGCAGAAGGCGGCGCTGCTGCTTCATCCGCAGGTAATGGTCGCGACTCCCGTACCCGTCGGTATCTCGCCGCATTGGATGGATCGTAAGGGGACACTCACGCTCAAGAAGGAAACATTCCTGGCGGTGGTGTTTGATATTTGCGAGAGCCTGCAGGCGCATGGCGTGAAGAATATCCTGGTGCTGAACGGGCACGGCGGGAACGTTGCGCCGCTGCGGCAGAGCGTCCCGGAGTTTGCGAAGAAGCTCGGGATACGGATTCAGACCAATTCCTACTGGGATGCCTACACGCCGGAGATCACCAAGAAGTACATGGTGAGCGGGAAAGCTCCGGGGCACGCGGCGGAATTCGAAACTTCTTTTGCCATGGCGGCGTTTCCCGAGCGCGTTCGCTGGGAAGGCGTGGACTACGAGAAAATCAAGCCGCACCTGCAAATTAAAGATCCGAAATCGGCGATCCAGGAAGAAGAATTCGCGCGGGAGGCCAAACTCGCCACCACGGCAAAAGGCGAAGCGATGATCGATATTGCGATCAAGTGGACTGCGGAGAGGCTGCGCAATCTGATAGCTTGATGGTTCCCAATGAATCGACGCCTATTTCTTTCGTCATCCGCGGCGGCGCTAAGCCTGGCGGCGCCGGCCGACACGCCTAAAAAGATCGCGGCCATTATCACCGAGTATTGGCTTGGCTCTCATGCCGACGTGGTGATCGGAAAGTATCTCGAGGGTTTCAACCAGGACGACCGGCCGCCGTATCCGCGGTCGAAGATCGTCTCAATGTTTACGGAACATGTTCCGGCGAAAGACATGAGCCGGGAGCGCGGAAAGAAATACGGAGTTCCCATTTTCCGTACCGTGCAGGAGGCGCTCACGCTGGGCGGCGACAGGCTGGCGGTGGACGGCGTGATTCTCATCGGCGAGCACGGCGCCTATCCGATGAACGATAAAGAGCAGACGCTGTATCCGCGCTTCGAGATGTTTTTGAAGATTACGGATGTCTTCCGGCAGAGCGGACGGTCGGTGCCGGTGTTCAACGATAAGCATCTATCGTGGAGTTGGCGGCAGTCGAGGCGTATGGTGGAGATCTCGAAGGAGTTGAAGTTTCCGATGCTGGCGGGTTCGTCCGTGCCGGTAGCGTTTCGCGTGCCGGCCGTGGATACGCCATTTGGAGCGGTGCAGAAGCACGCGGTCGCCATATCCTACAGCGGCCTCGACATCTATGGCTTTCATGTGCTCGAAGCGCTGCAGTGCATGGTGGAGCGGCGCAAGGGCGGTGAAACCGGCGTAAAGTCCGTGCAATGTTTGGAGAAAGAGGACTGCTGGAAGTTCATCGAAGAGAACGGCTGGGTGAAGCGCCTGTTCGAACTGGCGATCGCGCGCAGCAAAACGAAAAAAACCGGAGATCTGAAGGCGCTGGCGAAGACGCCGGCCGTGTTCCCCATCGAGTATAACGATGGCTTGCAAGCGGCCGCGTTCCTGATGACGGGACTGGTGGAGGATTTTACGGTGGCGGTGGATATAGAAGGGCAGTCCGCGCCCCTGACGACGCTCATGTACCTTCAGGAGCGCCGGCCGCACCATCACTTCGGGTGCTTGGTGAAGAACATCGAGATGATGTTTGAAACAGGCAAGGCTCCGTATCCGGTGGAACGTACGATGCTGACCAGCGGGATGTTGGATTTCGCCCTCGAGTCGCGCATTCGCGGATACAAAAAGCTCGAGACACCAGAGCTCGCGAGGGTTCGCTATCAGACCCCGAATGCCTCGCACTTTTGCAATAAGGGTTGGGGGCAGGACGGCAAACGGCTGGATATGTAAGGAAGGAACAGATGCCCACACGCAGAGCATTTCTCTCGACGGTTGCGGCTTCGATGGCCGCCTCCGCGCAAACGGGTCCGCCCAAGCGCATCGCCGCGGTGGTGACCGAATACCGGCATAATTCCCATGCCGATGTGGTGGTGGGCAAGTATCTCGAAGGCTTTCGCCAGAACGGCCAACCTCCCGGTCCGCGCTCGAAGATCGTTTCCATGTACACCGCCCAGGTTCCGAAGAATGACATGAGCCGGGACATGGCGAAGAAGCACAATGTGCCGATCTTTCCGACGATTTGGGAGACCCTGACGCTGGGCGGCGAACGTCTGGCGGTGGACGGCGTGCTGCTGATTGGCGAGCACGGGAACTATCCGTGGAATGAGAAGGGCCAGCATCTTTATCCGCGGTATGAGCTGTTTCTCGAGATTACCGATGTGTTCCGGGCTTCGGGGAAAAGCGTGCCGGTGTTTAACGACAAGCATCTTTCCTACAGTTGGCACAAAGCCAAGCGGATGGTGGAGATTGCGCGGGAGCTGAAGTTCCCGCTGATGGCGGGCTCGTCGATTCCGGTGAGCTACCGGCCCAAGGGTGTCGATCTGGAGTGGGGAGCCAAGGCCAAACACGCTGTTTCGATCTTCTATGCGGATCCGGATGCGTATGGCTTTCACCTGTTGGAGGGCCTGCAGTGTATGGTGGAACGGCGCCACGGCGGCGAGACCGGGGTGAAGGCTGTCCAGTATATGGAGAAGCAGGCGATGTGGGAGTGGGTGGGGCAGACGCCGTGGGCGGAAAAACTGTTGAACGCCGCGCTTGCACTGGGAGTGACGAGAAAACCAGGGGATATTCGCGAGCTGGGGAAGAACGCTTATGCGTACCGGGTGGAATATCGCGATGGGCTGGAAGCGGCGGCGTTCATGACCAACGGCATTGCAAAGGACGCGTGCACGGCGGTGGAAGTGGAGGGCAAAGCCGAGCCTGTGGCAACCCTGATGTGGCTGGAGGAGGGCCGGCCGTTCGGGCATTTCGCCTGTCTCGTGCACGCGATCGAGAAAATGTTCGAGACCGGGAGGCCCACCTATCCCGCCGAGCGAACTTTGCTGACCAGCGGTGTTTTGGAAGCGGTGATCAATTCGAAATTCGAGCAGGGCAAACGGTTGGAAACGCCGCACCTCGCCGTGAAGTATACGGCTCCGAGGCAGGGGTTTTTCTGTACTGAGAAACTGTAAGCGCCGCCCGCCGCCCGCCCGCCGCCCGCCTTGCGGCCATCGGACCGCCGTTGTATGCTTGCTTCCGTGATACGGCTTGTTCTGGTACTCACGGGGTTTGCGGCATGCCATGCCGCCGCGCAGCAGAAGCCCAAAGAGAATCCGCTGGCCAAGGACGCCCAAGCCATCGCGGCGGGGCAAGGTATTTTTCGTATTTACTGTGCCGCCTGTCACGGCATCCAGGCGCGGGGAGGACGAGGTCCGGACCTCAGCCGCGGCGCGTGGTCGGTTGGCGAGACAGATGCCGATTTGTTCCGGATCATTGACGAAGGAAGTCCGGCGACGGAGATGGCCTCTTTTTCCAAATCGCTGGGGGAGGAGAATATCTGGCGGGTGATCGCTTTTATCCGTAGTGCTTCAAAACGGGAGGCTGAGACGGAGCCTGGAAATCCGGCTAAGGGCGAAACGATTTTCTGGGGGAAGGGCGCGTGCGGTCAATGCCACCGGGTGGAACTGCGGGGAGGGCGCATGGGCCCGGATCTATCGATGGTGGGACGAACGCGCAGCCTCAAATATCTGCGTGAATCGATGGTCAACCCAAGCCTGGATATCGCATCGGGATACGCCACCATCGAGGTGGTGACCCGCGACGGAAAAAAGATTGCGGGCGTACAGAAGGGCTACGATAACTACTCCGCACAACTGGTGGACTTGCGGGAGAACTATTACTCCTTCTTCAAGAGCGACGTGAAATCCATGAAAAGGGAAATGAAATCGCTGATGCCCTCCTACGAGAAAAGCCTGAGCCCAGGCGAACTGGACGATCTGGTGGGCTACCTGTACACGTTGGGGAGAACCAAAAAGCCATGAACAAATCCTGGATCGCGCTGATGCTTGCAGCGTGTGCGATGGCTCAGAGCGGAGCCGACGCCTGGATCACTCATGGCCGCACGCATGCCGCCTGGCGTTACGTGGAGTTCGATGAGATCAACGCGTCCACGGTCAGCCGGCTGGCTCCCAAATGGATTTATCAGGCCCCGGGGGGCGGCCATATGGAAGTCACGCCGCTGGTGTTCGGCGGGCTCATGTACATCACCGGTTCCTCGAACAACGGGTATGCGATTGACGTTCTCACCGGCCGGCCGGTCTGGCGCTACTCGAAGAATGTGCCTGCGGACGCCCAGGGCTGCTGTGGCACCGTGAACCGCGGCTTCGCCACCGTGGGCGATCGCGTTTTCAAAGTGAACTTCGAGGCCAAGCTGGTGGCTCTCGATTCCAAGACCGGATCGCGCATCTGGGAAACGACGCTGGCGGATTACAAGAAGGGCTACAGCTCCACGGTCGCGCCGCTCGCGGTGAAGGACAAGGTGGTGGTGGGTATCGCCGGGGCGGAATTCGGAACGCGGGGATTTATCGATGCTTACTCGGCGCAGACCGGGGAACGGCTGTGGCGATTCTGGACCATCCCGGCTCCGGACGAACCCGGCGGCCACACATGGAGCGGAGAAGCGTGGAAGCGCGGGGGCGGCTCCGCCTGGGTCACCGGCTCGTATGACCCCGAGTTGAACCTCATCTACTGGGGCACGGGCAATCCCGGCCCCGATATGAACGGCGACGTGCGCCCCGGAGACAATCTGTATAGCTGCAGCGTGGTGGCGATCGATGCCGATACCGGCAAGCTGAAGTGGCATTATCAGTTCACACCGCACGACGTGCATGACTGGGATGCGACGGAAGACATGGTGCTGGCCGACCTGGATATGGGCGGCAGGAAGGTGAAAGCGCTGATTCATGCCAATCGCAACGGCTTCTATTACACGCTCGATCGCACAAACGGTAAGGTGCTGGTGGCCAAGTCTTACACCAAGGTCTCGTGGGCTACCGGGATCGGAGCCGATGGGCGGCCCATTCTGGTCCCCGGCCAGGATCCGACCGAAGACGGCAACAAGGCGTGCCCCGGGCTGGGTGGCGGGCACAACTGGCAGCCGACCGCCTACAGCCCGCAAACGGGACTTTACTACTTCGGGTCCACCGATGGCTGTCATCTGTTCTATAAAACGACGTACGATTATATCGAGGGCCAGTGGTATCAGTTGAGCACCGTGGATGGCGTACCGCATGAGGAAAACACGGGTTCTGTGGTCGCGCTCAATCCGAGAAACGGCGATGTGTCGTGGCGGCTGCCGATGATCTCCTCACCGAGCGGCGGCATGCTGGCAACCGGCGGAGGGCTGCTATTCACCGGCGACCGCGAGGGTTACTTTGTGGCCTTGGACGCTAAGACCGGTAAACTTCTGTGGAAGTTTCAAACCGGCGGAGCGGTAACCGCGGGACCTGTGAGCTATCGATTTCAGGGCAAGCAGTATGTGGCGGTGGCAGCGGGCTCGAGCATCCTGGTGTTTGCATTGCCCTAGCTCCACGATGTGCGGGGAGTGGCACTGTTCCGTCGGTCACGGCTACCAGGTGAATCGAAGCCCGAACTGTAGCGCGCGGGAGCCGTTACCGGATAACGAAGCGTCAATGATGCCGCTGGTGCTGTCGGGGGTCTTCGGAATGCCCGGCATATTCAGCACATTGAAGAAATCGATGGTCACCCGGAAGAACATCCCCTCACGGACGGGGATTACTTTGAACAACGAAGCATTCTGGTACCAGCTATTTAATCCGAGCACACTCTGATTTCTCCACGGGTTCAGATTCGTGTCGAGGGTAGTCCGCTGCAACGTCCCATCCTTCATTGGGACGAATACCGTATTGCTTTCATAAAACGGGAAATTCGGATCGCTGGCGCTACCGCCATTGGCCGGAGTGGTGATCAGCGGAGTGTGGGCAGGTTTGTAGTTTGCGGGGACGCCCATTACGCCATTGGGCCGGCCCTGCGCATTGGTACTGTTAATCCGGTTCGCGGGAATGTAGCCGTTGTAGTAAAGGTAGCCGTCAAAGCACACACCGCTGCGGCAATCCTGCACCGGATATTTCGTTCCGTAGATTTCCAGCTTGTTGGGAAACACCCAGTTGGTTGCCGGCAGCTGCCACCAGTTGCTGGTGACGGACCCTTGCCCGGCAATCTGCCAGCCGCCCACCACGCGGTCCATTACCCCTCCGGCGTTCGAGAGAAATTTCTTCCCCTTTCCGAAGGGCAGGCCGGCAATCCAGTTCCACTTCAAATTGTGCTGGGGAATATCGGTATCGCGCCGGTAAAAGAGCAGCCGTGCACGGGCATTGTTATCGTTTGGAACGGCCCCGGGCAGATAGACGTTCGTCGGAGTCAGATTGTCGTCTTCCCATCCGCTGCCGCCCGCCTTCAAGGTGTTGCTGAGCACGTAGTAAATCTGGAAGCCGATGTCTTTCGAGTAGCGCCGCTGCAGCTCAATCTGGAAATTCTGCGAATTGGACCAGCCGGTCTTCTGATACTCCTCAATGTTTCCGAACACTGTGGTTTCGAAGCCTCTGGTCGCAGTTCCCGCGAACGTTCCCGTGGGACGCGGGACGCCTTGCGTCGTGAACCAGATGTAGTCGTTCGGCGATTGATTGTAGGAGTAATACATATCCAGCCGGGAGCCGTGCGTACCCACATAGCCGAACCGCAGCAGCGTGTTATCGAGGATTTCGCGCTCAAACGTCAGGTTCCATTCGTGCGCTCGCGAATTGGGCTGACGAGGATTGAAGTAGCTGGTAAGAAAGGAGCCACGGCTAACGCCGCCCGGAGCGCTGAGGTTGAGTACATCCTGGCTGTTCACACCGGCGATCACCCCGGGGACAGAGCGTAAGCCGTAATTCGGCAGCAGGTCCGGAGCCTGCGCCGAATCCGAGAGCGATGCGGTAAAGCGCGCCGTGGTGGGAGGATTCTGGCGCATGCGGGCATTGAAATCGCGTAACGGCATGGGATAGGCAAAGATGGCGTAGCCTCCGCGCACCACCAGCGGGCGGCTCCCGTCGATGGCCTTATAAGCGAATCCGAGCCGCGGTCCAAAATCCCACTTGTTGAGGTAAATCAGGTTGTTCGGCAGTCCCACGTCGGAAGGCTTGACGAACTTCAGCCCGAGGTCGGTGTAGATTTTCGTGATGGCGGGCGTGGTCGCATTGGCCTTCTCCATGGTGGCGAAATCGGCTCCATTCACGACCGCCTTGGTGGCCGGATCGAAGCCTGTAAGGATGTTGTTCGCCTCGCGGATGGGGCTGTAGATCTCCCAACGCACGCCCAGATTGAGGGTGAGGCGGGAGTTCACCTTGATGTTGTCCTGAAAGTAAGTGGAGACTTCGAAATCATGAAGGTCATACCACTTACGTACAAACTGCGCCGAGTAACTGCCCATCACGCCGAGAAACAGGTTGGCGCTGTCGTGTCCCGTGAAAGGAACCGCGCCGTAGGTGGAGCCGGATGCCGGATCATACAAAGCGGTAGCGCGGCTGCTGAAGGCGTGCGCGCCCTGCACCTGCTGCTGGTCCGGCAGCACATTCATCTTCTCGTAACGGAAGCGTCCGCCGAACATCAACTCATGCCGTCCCCGTATCTTGGTAAAGTTCTGATCCAGGTTGTAGACATGGATAATGCTGTTACGGCGGTTGGCGGCGGTGATATATTCCATGCCGAGCCCGGTACTGGTGATATTGGCGAAGCCATACTCGTCGAACGGATTGGGCAGGCCCAGTTTGGTGGCCCATTTCTCACCGTCGCCGACGTTGATGAAATTCAGATCCTCCACGCCCACGGTGAATGACGTTTCACTGAACAGCGACGGGCTCAGAGTACGGGTCCAATTCACCACGGCGGTATCGTCGCGGATGGGGCGGAAGGTGCCATTGGCCGCGAAATCGAGCGTCGTGGGCGAGTTATTATTGCCGGATTGCGCGTAGGTGTCGCGCACACCGTGGGTATAGCGGAAAAATAACTGGTCCTTGTCGGAGAGCCGATGGTCAACGCGAGTGGTAGTGGTCCATTCGAGGCGGTTGTTCGCGGCCTGATAGACATAGTTATCAAAAACGAGGGGATTGACCCCAGGCTCGGTGGGAAGCGGCGTCACGCTATAGAGATACTTCGCCAGCGGGCTCATCCGTTCCAGGGGAATACGGTTGTTCTGAAAAGGCTGCCGGTTCCACGATGCGTCGGTTGTAAACGGATCGTAAAGCTGGAAACGGCGCCCAGCGCTATCCACCAGGCCACTAAAATCGCCTTCGCGCATGGCTTGGGTTGGCACTCTGGCGCGCTTAGTAGTAGCGCTCAGGCTGCGAAATGCTTCATAGGCGGTGAAGAAGAACGTACGATTTTTGCCGTTGTAGAGCTTCGGAATAATGACAGGAGCCCCGGCCGAAGCGCCGAATTCGTTTCTCACCAGGTGCGGAGGCCGGCTCCACTTGTCCTGGCGGGCGCGGGCAACGCCGAAGCCCAGATTATTATTGCGGACGATCTCAAAGAGAGAGCCGTGGAACTGATTGGTGCCGGCGCGAGTGGTCACCATCACCGTGCCTGGACGGTTCATCTTCGCCGAGGAGTTGCTGGTCTCGACGCGAAACTCTTCAATGGTATCCATGCCAGGCGGGCGGCCGGCGATTTCTCCGACGTCGCGGTTGCCGAGCACAGCGCCGTCCTGCAGAAATTCGACACCCCACTTCAAGCCCCACACACGGGGAGACGCCGATGCCCCATCCACTCCAGGCACCGTTTGGGTAACGAGCGACTGAAACATACGTCCGCTAATTGGGAGTTGATCGATACGGGCGCGATCGGTGATGGAGCCGAGGGTCGCACTGGTCGTCGTGACGAGGGGAGCCACATCGGAGGCTACCGTCACCTCGGTGGCGGTGGAGCCAACTTTCAAAGCTGCGTCTACCACAGCGGTGGCACCGCTTTGCAGAAGAAAATCACCCTTGAAGCGCTCCATGCCGGCGGCTTCAATTGTTATCTCATAGCGGCCGTTCTGCACGGCGGGGAATACATAGGCGCCGGCCTCGTTCGAGGTCGTCGTATATTGGCGGGCGGTTTGAACATGAGTGACGCCCACCTTCGCTCCGGGCACCACGGCTCCGGAAACATCGGTGATCGTCCCCTGAATTTTCCCGGTGCCTGTCTGCCCAGGCAAGAACTGCGCAAATGCGAATGCTAACCCCAATAGAAGCGTAAGTTTCACCATGAGGAATAGTATACCGGGATGGTGAGGCAGGCCGTAATCCATCATGGTGGGCTACAATGCCTTCGGATGCTCGTCGAATTGATGGTGGAGAATCTCGCAGTAATCGAACGGCTCCGAGTCCGCTTTCATTCCGGCTTTAATGTGTTGAGCGGAGAGACCGGGAGCGGGAAATCCATCGTGGTGGATGCGTTGGGGCTGTTGCTCGGAGGCCGGGCGTCCGCGGAAATGGTACGGACCGGATGCGATCGCGCGCGCGTGTCCGGCATTTTCGATATCCCGGCCGGGCAACTGGAAGCGCTCGGCATCGGGGTGGAAGACGGCGAACTGCTGGTGGAACGGGAGATCCTGTCGAACGGCAAATCCCGCGCGTTCGTCGCGAGCCGGCCTGTTACGGTCTCGTTATTAAAGGATCTGGCGGCGCTGCTGGGCGAGATACATGGGCAGCACGATCAACAGCGGCTGTTCGATCGGGAAGAGCAGCTGGCGCTGCTCGATGAATGCACCACCGCCAACCAGGAAGAAGTGGCGCGGCTGTTTGAGGCTTGGCGGACGGCGCGGGCGGGCTTGGAGCAGATCGATAAGACCGGGCAGGAACGGCTGCGCCTCGCCGATCTGTGGGCGCACCAGGTACGCGAGATCGAAAGCGTAGCGCCGAGACCCGGTGAGGATGACGCGCTCGAACAGGAGCGAAACGTACAGCAGAACGTGACCCGTCTGCAACAAAGCGCCGCGGCCGCGTTTGAAGCGCTTTACGATTCCCCGGGCGCCGCTTTGGCGCAGATGCGGCTGGCCCAGAAGCGAATCGAAGAGTTGACCCGCATCGATGCGTCACTGACGACACTGGTGGAGTCGTTAAAGACGGCGGAGGCGCTGGTCCACGACACGGCGTTGACGCTGCGGGATTACCTGGGCGGGTTGGAGGCGGACCCGGCGCGGCTGGACCAGATCGAAGCGCGACTGGAGTCCATTCAAAAGCTGAAGCGCAAGTATGGGGCGACGATTGCGGAAGTTCTGGCATTCCACGCCGGCACCCGGAATCAATTGGATACCGCGGAGAACGCCGAGGGGCGGCGGGCGGAGTTGAAGGCGATGCTCGACCGCGCCGGAGATGCCTTTCAGGAATCGGCGCGCCGGCTTTCGCAAGCGCGCCGGGAAGCGGCCCGGAAACTCGAGAAACGCGTGGAAGGGGAATTGGCTTCGCTGGCCATGGACCGCACCAGATTCACGGTGGCGTTCACGGAGGCAGCCTGGTCCCCACGAGGGTTAGATGGGGTCGAATTTCTGATTGCTCCCAACCTGGGCGAAGAGCCCAAACCGCTGAACCGGATTGCATCGGGCGGCGAGTTATCGCGGCTGGCGCTGGCGTTGAAAGCCTCGGCTACCACCGCCGCGAAGCCGAAGGGCGGGCAGAGAACGCTGGTGTTCGACGAAGTGGACGCGGGGATTGGTGGACGGGCCGCGGAAGCGGTGGGCAGGCGCTTGAAGCAGATCTCCGGAGCAAATCAGGTGCTCTGTGTCACCCATTTGGCGCAGATTGCCGGATTTGCGGATTATCACTATTCGGTGCAAAAGCTCGAATCGAAGGGGCGGACCGTGGCCACGATCGAGGAGTTGCAAGGCGAAGCGCGAACGCTCGAAATCAGCCGCATGTTGAGCGGCCGGATGACGCCCGAAGCGCTGAAGCACGCAGAGCAATTGATTAAGCTCGGCAGCGCGGGATGATGAGGGGTAGCCGAAAGGAAAATCTATGACAAAGAAACTGATTCTGATTTTCAGCATCATGCTCCTTACTTCGATCGGCGTACTGGCGGCCGATGTGAGCGGAAAATGGCAGGCACAGGTTCGCGGCCGTAACGGCCAGACCCGCGACGCCACCTTTACTTTCAAGGTGGATGGCGATAAGTTGACCGGCACAATGTCCGGCGGGCAGGCGGGCGACATCGCCATCGCCGACGGCAAGGTTTCCGGCGATACGGTATCTTTCACCGTCACCCGCGAACGCGGCGGCAACACGATCAAACAGACATACACCGGCACCGTATCTGGCGACGAAATCAAGTTCAAGCGGGAAGGCGGCCAGGGACCGGCGCAGGAATTTACCGCCAAGCGTACAACTTCCTGATTGCCGGTTTACTTTGGCTGGGGCACGATCCGCAGATAGGGTTTCGGCGCGTTCCAGCCGTTGGGATATTTCTGCTTCGCTTCGTCATCGGGCACCGATGGGAGGATGATCACGTCATCGCCGTTTTTCCAGTTCACCGGAGTGGCCACTTTGTGGCGTGCCGTAAGCTGCATCGAATCCACCACTCGCAGCACTTCGTCGAAGTTACGCCCGGTGCTCATCGGATAGCTGAGCATGAGCTTGATCTTCTTGTCGGGGCCGACGACGAAAACTGTCCGCACGGTGGCATTGGACGCCGCGGTACGGCCTTCGGAAGAGTTCCCCGCCTCGGCGGGCAACATGTCATAAAGCTTTGCGACGTTGAGTTCCGGATCGCCGATCATGGGGTAGTTTACTTTGGACCCCTGGGTCTCTTCAATATCGGCGGCCCACTTGCCGTGGCTGCTGACCGGGTCGACGCTGAGCCCGATCACTTTGCAGTTGCGCTTCTCGAACTCAGGCTGGAGGCGCGCCATGTAGCCGAGCTCCGTCGTGCAGACTGGGGTGAAATCTTTCGGGTGGGAAAACAAGATTGCCCAGCCGTCGCCGATCCACTCATGAAAGTCAATCGTACCTTGTGTGGTTTCGGCAGTGAAATTGGGTGCTTCGTCGTTGATGCGCAGGGACACGCGGGATTCTCCTTCCCCATACTATATCCCGGCTTGCCGTTTGGGCACAGCCCATGGGGCAAAGTGTGTTTCTAAGTTGAGATTTATTTATTAAAATTGTTTCTTTTTTCACCCTCCTCGTTATACTGATCTGTGAGGGAGCGCTTTTGGAGAAAAGGAGCGAGCCCATGCCGGCATCCATTCTTCTGATCAGTCCTTATCCGGCGGACCATGTGTCGCTCGGATCCATTCTTCCCGGCGAGCAGTGGCAAATGCGCCATGCGCTGTCATGGCGGGAAGCGGAAAGATTGTTGGATTCTACCGCGTTTACGGCCATCATCACCGAGGCCAGCCTGGATGGACGCTGCTGGCAAGACCTTTTAGACCGTATTCAGGACACGCCGGTAATCGTGACTTCCGTAACCGCGGATGAGCAATTGTGGTCTGAGGTTCTGAACCGTGGTGGTTATAACGTTCTTGCCAAACCGTTCGAGGCTGGGGAAGTGTCGTGGGTATTACGAAACGCCACCCGCCAGAAGGGGCCGAAAGCGGGACGGAAAACGCGCAGCGTCAACGCTTCTTGCTGAGTGCGGGCGCACCGGTAAAATAGGGGTCGGCTTGGGGGACTGCCGCGCCATCTTTCTGCGGCGATGAGCCCGCATAATTCACCTTCGCGTCATAATCGCGCATCACCGCCTGGCCGCCGCCCATCCAGCCGGAAAAATCTCCCTGGACGTCGAGCCGGTGCCCTTTTCCGGTAAGCGCCTCGCGTACGGCCAGAGGAATACGAGCTTCCACCATCACGTCGCAGCCGCTGAAATTGAGTTTCGTAAAACGCGGGGCTTCGAGCGCAAGCTGGATATTCATTCCATGATCGACCACGTTGCTTACAAACTGTGCGTGCGCCTGCGCCTGGTTTAATCCGCCCATGATTCCGAAACCGATCCGCACATTGCCGTTTTCCATGAAGGCCGGAATAATCGTATGGAACGGGCGTTTCTTCGGTGCGAGGGCATTGGGATGAGTTTCGTTAAACTCAAACAGGCCGCCGCGATTGTGCAAGTGAAAACCGAAACCTTCGACCGCTACGGCGGACCCGAAACTCACATAGATGCTCTGGATGAGGGATGCGATATTGCCATCCTTGTCGATCGCCGAGAGGTAGATCGTATCGCCGGCGGACGGCAGGGGCTGGCCCGGTTCGAAATCACAGCGCGCTTTGTCCGGATCGATCAGCTTCGCCCGCTCCTGCGCATAGGATTTGGAAAGCATTCCGCCCAACGGTACGGCGGCGAAGCGGGGATCGGCCAGATAGCGTTTGAGATCCTGATAGGCGAGCTTCTGCGCTTCCATCTTGTAGTGATAGGCCAGCGCGCTGTGGGCGGGCTGTTCCTTCAGCGGCAGATGTTCCATGATATTCAGCATTTCCAACGCTGCCACGCCGGAGGAATTCGGCGGCAGCTCATATACGGTCCAGCCGCGATAGGTGGTGCGGATGGGCTCCACCCATTCCGCCGAAAAAGCGCTGAGGTCGGAGGGCTCCATCAAACCACCGAGCTTTTTCGACGTGGCGATGAGCGCGGCGCCGACCGGCCCCTTGTAGAACGCGTCGGCGCCTTGCTCGGCAATCAGATCGAGCGCGCGGGCGAGATCCTTATTCCGGATGATGCCGCCCACATCGGGAGCTCTGCCTTCGCGAAGAAACGTTTTGCGCGAGTAGTCGCTGTGATGCAGCTTGCCCGCATTGATGCGCCAATGATCCTGAATAATCTCGGTGAGTGGAAAGCCTTCGCGCGCGTAGTAGCGTGCCGGCTGAAATAGTTCCTTCCAGGGGGCGCGGCCGAATTTCCCATGCAGCTTGCGCCAGCCATCCACGCACCCGGGTACGGTGACGGAATGGATGCCATCCTGGGGCATGGAGTAATTTCCCAGTTCCTTCAACTTGGCGATGGTCATCGCGGCGGGAGCCGGGCCGCTGGCGTTGATGCCGGTGAGCTTACCGGTTTTCGCCTCGTAATAAAGGGCGAACAGATCGCCACCGATGCCGCAGCTCATCGGCTCCAGTACGCCTAACGCCGCATTGGCGGCGATGGCGGCATCCATGGCGTTCCCGCCGCGGCTCAAGACCTGCGCCCCCGCCTGCGAAGCAAGCGTCTGGCTGGTAGCGACAATTCCATTCCGCGAGATCACCATCGATCGCGCCTGCGTCCGGTCCTGAGAGTATGCGGGCATCAGAATCAATAAAATTACTACGAGTTTCACCTAACCACGCTCCGGGGAGAGAGTTTTTGAGTATAACGCGGTTCCGGCCAGATCCCGCAGAACCACGGTCAACTGCCCGGTTTTACCGCTGATCCTCACATCGCCGAAAAACTGCATGCCTTCGAGCGGTGAGAGGTTTGACCTGCCGGGCGGGGGAGCTTTGGCAAACATAACCTCCGGTCCGAATGTGTTGTCCAGAATTCCCGGTCCGAACGTGCCCGCGTTGAGAGGTCCCGATACGAACTCCCAAAACGGCAGGAAGTCTGTGAACTGAGCCTTTGCCGGATCGAAATAATGTGCCGCGGTGTAGTGGACATCGGCGGTCAGCC
>DATLCW010000032.1:0-35561 GCA_035526195.1 Bryobacteraceae bacterium | reverse complement strand
TCGTCGCGCTCGGCGCCCTGGTCATTCTGGGCGCGGGCGTATTCTATTCGAACAAATACAAGAAAGACGATGACGGCAAGAAGGGCTCGGCCGATGCGCCCAAGATCCTCTCTATTCCCGAGGATCAGATTCAGCAGATCGAGATCCGCCGCAAGGATGGTAAGAACACCGTTCTGAAGAAAACGGACAAGTGGCAGATCACCGCACCGGAAGCGCTCGCCGCCGATCAGGACGCCGTAAACGGCGTGGTAACCGCCGTGGCGACGCTCAACTCCGATCGTATTGTGGAGGAAAAGCCGGCGGAACTGGCAACGTTCGGTCTCGCCGCGCCCGAAGTGGAAGTAACGGTAACCCAGAAAGATGGCAAGGCGACGAAGCTTCAGATCGGGGATGGCACGGCCACCGGCAGCGGGTTCTTCGCCAAACTGGATGGGGATCCCAAGGTTTATACGATCAACAGCTCAAGCAAGACCTCGATCGACAAGACGGCCCAGGAGCTGCGCGATCGCCGCCTGATCGCATTCGATTCAGAAAAGTTGAGCCGCGTCGAGCTTACGGCCAAAGGCCAGACAGTGGAATTTGGAAAGAATCAGCAGAACGAATGGCAGATGGTAAAGCCGAAACCTCTGCGCGCAGACAACTGGGCGGTGGAAGAGCTGGTTCGCAAGCTGAAGGACGCCAAAATGGAGGCGAACGTCAGTGAGGAGGACGCGAAGAAAGCGGCCGCCAGTTTCGCCACAGGCAGCAAGGTTGCCGTGGCGAAGATGACCGATGCTTCCGGCACTCACGAGGTAGAGGTTCGCAAGAAGGATAAGGATTATTTCGCCAAAGGCTCCGCCATAGGCGGATTTCACAAGGTAGCCACAGACCTCGGTGAAGGTCTCGACAAGGGACCGGACGACTTCCGCAGCAAGAAGCTCTTTGATTTCGGGTTCAACGATCCTACGCGGCTCGAGGTGAAAGCGGGAGCGGGGCCGGTAAAGGTCTACACGAAGTCCGGAGAAAAGTGGATGCTCGGCGGTCAGCAGATGGATTCGGTGAGCGTGCAGTCCTTTGTCGATAAGCTGCGCGACCTTTCGTCGGTGAAGTTTGTGGATGCGGGCTTCACGGCTCCGGTCTTCGACGTGAAGCTGACGGCGAAGGACGGCAAGCTCGTCGATCATGTCCAGATCTCGCAAAAAGACAAGAGCTTTTACGCCATCCGGGTAGGTGAGCCATCCATTTACGAACTGGATGCCACGGCGGCCGCGGATCTTCAAAAGGTAGCGGAAGATATTAAACCGCCGGCACCCCCGAGCGCTCCGGCCAAGAAGAAATGATGTAAGGTGAACGCGCTCCTCACCGACCTCTATCAGCTCACGATGGCCGCCGGCTACTTTGAAGCGGCGAAGACGGAAGAGGTGGCGACGTTTGAATTGTTCGTGAGGCGGCTGCCGCACAATCGTAATTTTCTGATTGCGGCCGGATTGCAGCAGGCAGTCCAATATCTATTGGACTTCCGCTTCACCAGCGATGAGATTGAATACTTGAAGGGGCTACGCCAGTTCGAACGCGCGCATGCCGGCTTCTTCGATTACCTGGCCGAACTACGATTCACCGGCGATCTGTTCGCGTTGCCCGAAGGCACGCCGGTGTTCGCGGGGGAGCCGTTGCTGACGGTTCGTGCGCCGATCGTCGAGGCTCAGATTCCCGAGACGTACCTGCTTTCCACCATCGCCTTCCAGACACTGATTGCCACCAAGGCGGCGCGAATCGTCGAGATTACCGGCGGGCGCGGCGTGGTCGAGTTCGGGACCCGGAGGGCGCATTCCCCGGAAGCAGGAGTGCTGGCGGGCCGCGCCGCGTATATCGGAGGCTGCGCCGGCACAAGCAATACGCTGACAGGCATGCGTTATGGAATCCCCGTGTTCGGCACCGCCGCGCATAGCTGGGTGCAGGCGTTTGCGGAGGAGCGGGAGGCTTTCCAGCGTCTGCAGCAACTGCTGGGCGAAAACACCGCCTATCTCATCGACACCTACGATACGTTGGAGGGGGCGCGAATTGCCGCCTCGCTTGGCAGGCCGATGTGGGGCGTGCGGATTGACAGCGGAAACCTGATTGAGGTGTCACGGGCGGTGCGATCGATTCTCGATCAGGCCGGTTTGCCGGACGCGAAAATCATGGCCACCAGCGATCTCAACGAGTACAAGATTTCGGAACTTATGGCCGCTGACGCTCCGATTGATGTATTCGGTGTGGGCACGGACCTTGCTACGTCGCGAGATGTCCCGAGCTTGAGCGCCGTTTATAAGCTGGTGGAGTTGGGCGCGGGCGAGAGTCATCGATTCACCGCGAAGTATAGTGAAGGCAAGGGCACACTGCCGGGAGCGAAACAGGTATTCCGTTTCGCGGATCACGACTTGGTTGGCTGCGCCTGGGAGTGTCCCTCCTGTTGTCCGGGCGCACCGAGTGTGGAAGCGCTGCTGCGTCCGGTGATTCTTGAAGGGCAGCTTGTGCAGAGGCTTCCCACCGCGACTGAGGCGAAAGCGTACAGCCTTAACGCAATCTGTAAAATGCCCGGGGCGCTACGAAGCCTATTCGACGCCAAGGAACCATGGCCGGTGACATACAGCCAGGAGTTGCTCTCACTCACAGAGCGGGTAAAATCCCATCGGAAGGCGGAAGCGTGAAGACGGTTTACTTCGATATCGACACTCAGATTGACTTCATGTTCCCGGCGGGCGCGCTGTACGCTTCGGGGGCTGAGCGTATCGTGCGGAGGGTGGGAGAGCTGAACCGCTCGGCTGCGGCGCAAGGCATCGTGGTGGTTTCTACGATGGATGCCCATACCGAGAATGATCCCGAGTTCCAGCAGTGGCCGCCGCATTGCGTGGTTGGTACGACGGCGCAGGCGAAGCCCCAGGCGACGTTGCTGGAGAAACGGGTGATCGTTCCCAGTGCTCCGGCGGCGTTCCGGCTGGATGGGGCGCAACAGGTGATTCTTGAAAAACAGACTACCAATTGCTTCACGAATGCCAACATCCAGGAAGTGCTGAAAGAACTTCAGGCCGATCGCTACGTGGTGTACGGAGTGGTGACAGAAGTCTGTGTTTACAAGGCCGCGGTTGGCTTGCTGGGCACCGGGAAGCGCGTGGAGATTTTGACGGATGCCATCATACCCCTGGATCCTACGGCCGGGGTCCGTGCGCTCGAGGAGCTGCGGACGGCGGGCGCCGTGGTCATGGGTTGAACGACTTTAGAGTGGAACTTATGACGCGCGGACGTACCCCATCGGCAAGGATGTATACTGTCAGGGCCAAAGGCACGAATCCATGAAACGCCGATCCTTTCTCAAGTCGCTCGCCGCCGCCCGAGCCGCTACGCTGGCGCTGACCGGGCGCGCAGAAGCCGCGCTGCCGAAAGCGAAAATTACCCGCGTCCGCATCTACAAGCCTCCGAATCTGAACCAGATCTTCAACCAGAGCAACATGATGGTGACCGTGGAAACGGACATTGGCATCACGGGAGTAGGCGAGGGCGGCGCGAAAGACACCCTCGAGCAATGCGCCGGCACACTCATCGGGAAGAATCCATTCCGGATTGAAGCGATCTGGCAGGAGATGTACATCGCATGGTTTTATCCCCCTGGCCGGGAAAAGATTCATGCCCTGGGAGCGTTGGATCTGGCGCTTTGGGACATCAAGGGAAAGGCGCTGAAACTGCCGGTGCATGAACTGCTGGGAGGCGCGGTCCGCCATCATTGTGAATGCTACGGAACCTCTTACAAGCCGCAGCCGGCGGGCGGACGCGCGGCGCCGCTCAGCCTGAGAGAGCGGGCGCGGGCGGCCATGGAAGAAGGTTACCGGGTATTTCGCATCGGCGCCGGCGATACGGCCGAAGGCGGTACGTTCAACTCGAGGGAGCGTGTGCACAAGGTCGCGCAGGATGGAAAAGAAGTCCGCGAGGGGGTCGGCAAAGATGGCGACTGGATGATCGACTTCCATCAACGCTTCGACTTCAACGATGGCCTGCGCGCCTGCAAACTCCTGGAGGAGTTTGAGCCTTACCTGGTTGAGGATCCGGTGCGGGATGAACACGCGCGCGAAGATCTGCCGAAACTGCGCCAGATGACCAGCGTTCCGCTGGCGCATGGCGAGGAGTGGGGACAGCGCTACGACTTCAATAAACTGGTGGAGAACCACGACATCGATTACATTCGCGCCACCTTACCGAACGTGGGCGGCATCACCGAGATGATGAAGATCGCGGCGATCTGTGAAACGCACGCCGTGGGCATTGTTCCGCATTTCACCGGACCCATCGCCACGGCGGCGCTGGTGAACTGCCTGTCGACGTTTCCCGGACCGGTTCTGATGGAGTATAACTATGGGGGACGTCCCATCGACTATCTGCCGGAATGCCTCGACTTCAAGGCGGGGAAGGCTTACAGAAATGACAGGCCGGGTCTGGGCGTGACGCCGGAGATGAAACTGGTGACGATGATTGGCGAAGTAACCCAGCCTGGGCGTCGCAACGTGTTTTTCCGGCCGGACGGGTCCTTAACCCACTGGTAATTCCGCGCCATCATTCGCGGACGATCTTGCCATCGATCACGACCATCACGGGCCGGAGGTTCTTGATCTCGTCCGGGGGTACGGTCATGAAATCGCGGTCGAGCATGACAAGATCCGCCAATTTCCCGGCTTCCAGCGATCCGCGCTCCTTCTCCCCATGCTGCATCCATGCGCCGGACGAAGTGTACATCCGCAGCGCCTCTTCCCGGGAGAGGGCTTCCTCGGGGTGGAGGACGGCGCCGTTGGTCATGCGGCGAGTGACAGCGGTCCACATCCCATAGAAGGGATTGTAAGGGTTAGTCGCGGTGTTTTTGTCATGCCCGATCATGTGGTCGCTGCCGCCGGCCACCAGAATGCCGCGATCGCGATAACTTTTCAGGGGAATGAAATACTTCATGCCGTTCCCCGGGAAGACTTTCGACAACGCCGGTCCGTCGAGATACAACCAAGCCGGCTGCACATCGGCCGGGAGCCCCAGTTTCTGAAGCCGCGACAGCGCCTCGGGAGACTGAAAACTCGCGTGCATCAGGTGGGAACGCGTCGGAGCGATCCGCTTCTGGCGATTCAACCTTTCAAAGCAGTCCAGCAGCGCATCAATGGCGCCGCCGCCCTGGCTGTGGGCGGTCATTTGCCATCCCAAATCGCGCGCCGCCTCCATGATGGCGTACAGCTTTTCCGGAGATAGAAACAATTGGCCGCGGGCGTCGGGATTGGTTTGGCCGTACAACTGGCGCCCGAATTCCCCATAGGGAGCGCGCTGAAACGCGGTGCCGATGGTCATACCTCCATCGAGGGTGACCTTGAATGCTCCGAAGCGCAGCCATTGCGGATCGATTCCTTTAGTCATACGGCCGTGCCGGTAGGGAGCGGCGCGCATTCGCTCCACCACTTGGGCCGCATCGGGAGAAGCATCCAGCCGCCAAGTCATTACGGCGCGCACGGGCAACTGCCGGGCGCGATAAATCTCCTCATAAAGCTCGATGTCTTCGCTGGTCACCGCGCGATCGCTGACGGCCGTCAGGCCTGCTTCGGCGTAGCGTTCCAACTGTTCTTTCAAAGCGGCCATTTTCTCCGCTTTCGAGAATCCGGCGGACTCGGTGTTACGTTTCAGGCCCTTCAGCAGGGAGTTCGCGTTACGAAGGATCCCGTTGGGCTCGCCTTTGGCGTCGTGTCCGATCTCGCCGCCGGGGGGATTAGCCGTATCGCGAGTGATGCCGGCCGCTTTGAGTGCAAACGAGTTCACCACCCACACATAGCTAGCGTCAAATCCCACCGGATGTTCCGTCGTCACATCGAGTACTTCGCGTGTCGGCATGCGCATCTCTTTCAGCCGCGTCGGGAATGTGCGTGGCACAACGATCCATTCCCCCTTGGGGGTCGACTTCATGCGCTCCCGGATATACGCCTGTACGGCGGAGAAGGAATCAAGCGGCGGCAGTTTGGCGCGATATTCACTGAGCGCGGCGCTCAGCGCATGCACGTGAGAATCGATAAGGCCGGGCATTACCGTGCGGCCTTTTGCATCCACGACGCGCGCCTGGGGGGTTTTCAGCTTCAACACATCCGCGTTCCGGCCAACCGCGGTGAGCCGGTTTCCTGTAATCGCAATCGCCTCGGCCACGGTGAACTTACCGTCGACGGTAAGCACTCGCGCGTTATGAAGGATCAGATCGGCGGCGGGCAGAGCCGCGGCTGCACACAGAAGCATGCAGAGGGAAGACATCGCTGGCATAAACGACATGATGCCAGATTCTCAAGCAGGACGCCGAGGTGGAAATGTACGACGAGATACACGATGAAGGCCAACTCGCGGGCCTTGCCTGCACCGGCGGCCATACCACGCGGAGGAACCGTGTGGTTGCGTTACCATGAGGATTCGGGAACGGCGGGCTTCGGCTTTCCGTCGTTAATCCATATCGTGGCCGGCCGAAGGAAATTGACGCAATGAATAAATCGCTTGCTCTATTCGCTGTTTGGATCCTGCTTTATTCCCAAGTGCTCGGGGCACAACAGCAACCCGGCACGACGACACCGACGATCCACACGGACTCCCCCCGCTGGGGAGTTGGGGGCATAAAAGGTTGGCTTGCGCGGTACAAAGTGGAAGAGGTGGAGGCGATCAATCTCCGGAATTCGTCGCGGCTTGATTCGCTTGCCCGCGCCGGCCGGATCTATCTGTCGCTTCAGGATGCGATCGCGCTGGCGCTGGAGAACAATCTCGATATTGAAATCCAGCGCTATGGACCTCGTCTGGCGGAAACAGAACTATTGCGCGCACGGGCCGGCGGCTTCATTCGGGGCATCCCGACCACCCTCAATACAACCACCACCAGCGTCGCCAATCAGGTTTCCGGCCTCGGCGGCCTGGGATCGAACTTCAACGCCGGGTCCAGTTCCGCAAATCCAGGAACGGCGGCGGCGGGCGGGTTCGTCTTCTCCCAAACAGGCACCACCATTCCTATTCTCGATCCGGTGGTTAGCGCCGGTTACGGATTTTTCCATCGCACCACCATCAACTCGAACTCCTTCGCCACCGGCATCCCGGCCTTCGCCGTGACAAACCAATCACCCTTCTTCAGTATCCAGCAGGGCTTTCTAACGGGTACCAACGTATCGCTCGACTTTAACAACAGCTATGTTCGATCGACGGTGCCGCGCGCCGAGATCAACCCCTATTACACCGGCAACCTTGGGTTCACGGTGACGCAGAATTTGTTACGAGGGTTCGGCCGGGCGGTTAATAACCGCAACATTCGCATCGCCAGGAATGAAATTACCGCGTCGGACCTTGTTTTCCAGCAGCAGGTGATATCCACGATTTCGTCGATTATCAACATTTATTGGGACCTGGTCAGTTTTACGGAAGACGTGAAAGTGAAAAGACAGGCGCTGGCGCTGGCGGAAAAGCTGCTTAGCGACAACAAAAAACAAGTGGAAATCGGAACCCTGGCACCGATTGAAATTGTACGGGCCGAAGCCGAAGTGGCGCGCACGCAACAGGACCTTACGATTTCCGAAACACGCCTTTTGCAGCAGGAAACGGTGCTCAAGAATGCGCTCAGCCGCACGGGTTTATCGAGTCCCAGTCTTTCCGAAGCACGCATTGTGGCTACCGATTCCATTCGCATACCCGATACCGAGCAGATACAGCCCATTCAAGATCTGGTAAATACGGCGCTCGAAAAGCGCCCCGATATTGCTCAAACCAGGATCAGCATCGAGTCGTCGAAGATCCGGCTGGAAGGGGACAGAAGTCAATTGAGACCCCAGCTCGATTTGAGTGCGTCCGTCCGGAACAATGGACTATCAGGGGACCCGAATCTTATTCCTAATCCGTCCGGCACGGGTTTCGTACAAAATGCAAATCCATTTTACGTCGGGGGGTATGGCGGGGTTCTTCGCCAGATCTTCTCGAGAAACTTCCCTGATTACAATATCAGCTTCCAGTTGAACATTCCGGTACACAACCGCCAAGCCCGTGCCGACATGGCCAATGATCTCTTATCCTTACGGCAACAGCAATTGCGGGCGCAGTCCCAGGTGAACCTGGTGCGGGTAGATGTGCAGAATGCTCTTATCGGGGTGCAACAGGCGCGGGCGGGCTACCAGGCTGCCGTAAAATCGCGTATTTTTGCCGAGCAGACGCTGGACGCGGAACAAAAAAAGTACGCTTTGGGTGCGTCGACGATCTTCGTCGTCATCCAATCGCAACGCGACGTGGCGCAGGCGCAGGCCACCGAGGTTTCCGCGCTTAGTTCCTACAGCCGGGCGAAAGTGCAGATGGATCAAGCACTTGGGATTACCCTTGAGGTGAACAACGTGTCTATCGAGGAAGCGCGGAAAGGGCAGGTGAACCGGCCGCCGAGCACGGTTCCCATGGGTAGCGTGGAAGGCCGCTAGGGTTTGCGTTGCGAATCCAGTCAGAACGAAAGGGCAGGAAAGAATTACCGGGTGGGAGTCAGTTCGTGCAGGTAAGTCATATTGAGAATCAAGCACTTATCTTTGGCACGCCGTTTGCTTTCTATAAAGCGTATGAAGAAAGTGAAGGCTCAAGAGAAATAGGTTGCTCCCCTTCCGGTTTCCCACTTACAACGTCCAAGCCTCTGCAATCGCCTGCCTTAGGTTCCTCGATCTACCTGCCCAACCAAAACTCTTGAGCCTATAACTTCCCCGTAACGGGCGGGGAGTTTTTTGCACTCAAGGCAATTTTTGCTTATCGTTGCATCTTCGCGAAGTAGCTGTCGGCAAGATGAGGCTCGTACTCCACTGCCTTTCTCCAGCACGCGCGGGCTTCTTGTTCATTCCCCATAGCGCGCAGGGAGTGGCCGAGATTCACCAGTGCTTCCGAAAACCGGGGCTTCTGGTTGAGTGCATCCCGATAATTCCTGGTTGCCTCTTCGTGTTCGCCGGATTTCTGCCTCATCAACCCGATGTGATACAGTAGCTCGGCGGTGGATTCGCCGGATTTCGCCAGCTTCGCTTCCACTTCTTCCGCTTTTCTCAAATCTCCGCTTTCTATCGCAAGATAGGAAAGCGATCGCAACACCTCTGTATTTTCCGGCTCGCCGGCCAGCGCCATTTCAAAGGCTTGGCTGGCGGTCGCGAGATTGCCCATATGCCAGTAAGCAATCGCGAGATTGACCCACGCATCCGTCCAGTCGTCACGGATTCTCGTACATTGATCCAGAGCGTCTGCGCTTGCTTTCCAATTGCCTCGCTCGGCCCGCAAATGGCCTAGCCGGAACCATGCCTCGGCGGCACCGGGATTCACCTTTACGAGCCGCATGTAGACCTTTTCGGCATCTACCCAGTTGCCGCGGTCTTCGTATCCAATGGCGAGGCTCCAGAGTGGCGCGAGTTGATCCGGCGCGGCCTGAATCGCTTTCTCGTAGCAACGGACGGCCCCCTCCCAGTCGCCCGCTTTTTCCATGGCAGCGGCGGCGCAGGCGTGGACCGACTTGTGATCGGGTTTCAGCTCCGCCGCCTTTTGGAAGGACCTGGCGGCGTCTTTAAAGCGACCCAATTTGAGCTGGGCAACGCCGAGGTTGAACCAGGCTTCCATCATTTCCGGTTCGATCTCGGTTAGCTCGAAGCTGAGGCGGGCGGCTGCCTCCCAATCACTATTCGCAAGCGCTACGGTCGACAGTCCTTCGAGCACGGGGCGCGACTTAGGGCGAATCCGTCCCAGCCGTTCGCAATATTCTTTGAGGTTACTGGTATCCTTGCGGGCGACACCGATGGCGATCAGATTCACCAACACTTCTTCGGCGTTGGGATTGCGCTGCAGGATGCGGCGATAGATGTCCGCGGCCTGGTCAAACTGCCAGAGGAATTGCAGCGCCACGGCCTTCCCAAATAACGCGGTCGGATTGTTGGCGTCCCGATTGAGGCACTGGTCAAAGGTTTCCTGAGCCTGTTTGGGTTTTTTGAGATGAAGCAGGCAGATGCCAAGTCCGAGCCGCGGCTCGGGGCGCGTCCCATCCGCTTGCGCAGCTTTTTCAAAGGCCAGCGCCGCATCTTTATGGCGGCGCAGCTTCTCATAACAAAGGCCCAGATTCAAATGCGCGGTTTTGTGGCTGGCGTCGGCCGCGGCAACCCGGGCATAGCTGGCGGCGGCGGCTTCATAGCGTTCCCGTTCAAACTGAATGTGCCCCATGGCCGACAGGCACTCGGCGGCATGTTTGTCGTCGGCCGCGCCGCGTTCGAGCTCCGCCAGCGCCTGATCGGACTTGCCTTCCATGTGCCAGATGACGGCCTTAACGAAGGCGGGTGATGACGCAGCGCGCTTTTTCCATTGCGGGCCGGCCTGCTCCAATTTCAACAAAGCCGGGATCAGATCATCATCGACGAACCAGATCCATTGGTCTTTGACTTCCTGCATTTGCTGCTCTATCCTCCTTAGCGATTCACCGGCGGGCGGTCCCGCAGATGCCACATCTGAATTGCCTGTACCTGGCCGCGCTCGGCACCTTCATTGGCGACGCCAAAGCCGCCCCCAGCCATCTTTTCATCCTTCCACTGGTCCACTAACTTATCGTTGACGGTGACACTGAAGCGGGATCCAACTACATCCGTGCGCACGCGGTAAGACATTCCAACGTGGGTGGGAAACGGCATCTTACGGATGACGGTTTCGCCGGGCTTCCCATGAAGTACCGGGAATCGCACCAATTGCACATCGCCGGGGCCGCCAATCTGAGCGAGCTTCAGCACGTAGTGCGTCCTGATATCGGTGGCTCGTACGACCCAACTTACGGCCTTATATTCCATCTCCGCCTGAAATTCCACCCGATAGTCGGAAATTTGCATGGATGGGCGGTAGAAGGAGAGCTGGCGAACACGCTTACCCTGCCCGTCCAGTGCATAATCCGTGCTCCAGCCGGCTTCGCCCATGACCGTGCCCGCTGTCTCCACGGTTCCCACTGCCACTCCGGAGATGGGGACGGAGTTTGGTTTGCGTGAGGAACTGCCCATCGTGAAGGCGGCTATACCGCCCGCAACCACGAGGACCGCCGCAGCGATGCCGATCTTGGCTCCCCATCCCATGCCCGTAACGGGCATGAACAGATCGTGCCGGGCCTCGATGGATGAGCCAAGATTGAGGCCGCTCGTGATTTCGTGCTTCGCGGCCGTTTTCGCTTCCGGGTCCGGAGACCCACCGGGACGGAGGGGCCGTGCCGCAGCCTGCCCCGCGTCCTCTTTTTTCGAAGGGACCAGCCGGGCGCGCGAATCATCATGCGCTTTGGCGGCGGCTATTTCCGCTTCAATCTCCTCTCCCAGGTCCAAAGGCTCTTCGATACGGTCGTCACCCTGTCCCGCCCGTCCGCCGCCATTCCGATTGCCGCGCTTGTGTTTTTTGCCCCGCCCATGTTGCTGCGGGGCCGGCTGAACTATCTCTACCGGCTTCTGCTCCACTACCCCGTCCTCGGGCTTTGGCGCTTCCACCACCGGCACCTGGAGCACCGGGTGGGCCGGCGGGGCGGCCGCCCCGGGTACCGGTCCGGCGGCCATCGCTGGCCGTAACGGCAGAATTGCCGCGGTGGGAATATGAATGCGCGAACCGGCAGGAGCTAGTGGCTCGGCGTTCCAGACAGGCTTTGACGCAGCCGGTTTACGCAGCGCCGGCTTTTTACCGGGCAGCAGACCGGCTTGAGGGGGTGGAGTGAACGCTTCCAACTCCGGCTCCGGGTCGGGTGCAACCAGAATGTCGTTAGCTTGGGAGGCCGGTTTGACGGGCGGCTGCGGCTCTTTTCGCGTTTCCGGTTTCGTCCTGGTGGAAGCCGGAGGCTCAAATAATTCGAGCGCCGCCGCAAGTTTTGAGATCGGCCGGGATGGCTCCGCGGTCACCTCATCGATCTCATCCCAAACGATCGACTGGAAAATTACCGGCGGCATGGGCGGGGCCTCAGCCGGCGATTCCGCCAATAATTCGGACACGCTTATCGCTGCCTCGCCAGGCGGAGCTTTTCCGTTCTTGTTCTTGAGTTCGGGATCGCCCGTAAAATTGAAGCCGGTAACTTCGAAATGGAGGCGAGTGGTTTGCGTCCACTCGATCACCGGAGGGAACTCGACCGGTTCCACCTCCAGGCAAGGCCTTTCCATCTGCTCCCATCGCTTCCCGGAGAGCTTAGCCGCGGATTGCCGGACGGCGAGGAGGTGCATATTGGGGCGACCGGGCTGCAGGGTGGATCCCTGTGTCGTGGTTGAATTCAAAGTTCCCGCCATCGAGAAATCTCCGCTCAGCGATCTGAAACTTGGCTGTAGCCTTGTCATCGGCATTTCCGAGGTGAAACCTTTAGGGTTTCCACGGGAAAACGCTCTAGTTTGGGGTTTGGCTACAAGCTTAGACGAGAAAAGGTGGGGCGTCCTGGCGGCCTGAAGCTTCAAGCGCCAACAAAGTCAAGGAAGTATTTCCGAAGCAGGCCGTCACACCGGTGATCAAGGCGCAGCACCAGCGGGGATCCCCCTCTCGAGTTCCCTGCTTAGACCGAACCGCGGCAGATTCCCGTTACTCCGAAGCTCTTAGTTTCAGGGGTGGGCCTTATACCGAACAGGGACTAAGAAATCCTCTAAGGGAAGGTAAAGTTTTCAGTTCCTGGTGACGATCTCCCCACTGAGCAAGACAGCTGTAAACCGGGAGGAGAGCATGGCCTTGGACAACATACAAAAAGATCTGGAGAACCTTCGCGCCGCGGTTCCGGAACTCAAAGGCGTGCTGTTGGCGTCGATGGAAGGAAAACCCCTGGCGCATTCCCTGAGCCAGGAAGTGGATCCCTACCGCATCGCCGCGATGGCGGCGGCCGCGTCCAGCCTGGGCCGCCGGGTAAGCGATTCCCTCAGCGTGGGCACGTTGAACGAGATCAGCTTAAGTGGGAGCGAGGGACAGGTGTTTCTATATAATGCCGGCGGCAAGGCCGTGCTGGCGGTAATCGGGCCGACTGGCGCGAACACGGGACTGATTCATCTGGAGGCACGCTGGGCCGCACGGGAGATTGGCGAGCGGGTGTAAAAGAAGCGCCGTGCCGGCGCATTCTTAATTTGCAGAGCCACTGCGGCCTCTGGTGTACGCATAGAGTTGCCAGGGTTTGCAGGATCGATATGCAAAGCATTCGGCAGTAATTTACCCGGCATCGATCGGCGAGGACGGCTGTAACTGGGCGCAGATCGTCTCTAAAAGACGATCGATGGCGGTGCTGGCCCGCTGACATCGCGATCACACATCAGGGACGGGCACGCGCGGTGGTGTGGGCCGGATGATGTCGATACTTCCTTTGAAGTAAGCACCGTCATCAATGATGATGCCCGAGGTTTTGATATCCCCTACCAAGCTTCCTTTGTCCCGGATGGCGATCTTATCGGTCACTTCCACATCTCCGCGCACGGAGCCGAGAATGAGAACATCCCTCGCTTTGATGTTCGCTTTGACCTTCCCGTTCGGCCCAATGGTCAGAGCGTGATCAAGTTGTAGAGAGCCGTCCACCTGGCCATCGATATACAATTCTTCCAGGCTCTGAATGTCTCCAATGATCTGCATGGAGGCACCGATCACCGCTGCTTTGCGCGACGGTCCGGCGGACACTGCCTGGATGGGTACGGAAGAATGAACGGCCTGACGCTCCGGCACCGCCTGCTGAGGGTGGCTGCCCTCTCTGGCTTTATTCCACAAGTGGATCTCCTTTCACTCCTTTAAGAATGTTTCAAACGTGCGTGCACTCCGAGGGCCACTGGCTACGTACTTGATGTGAGGCATCTCTCTAAGGCTCAGGGGCAACGGCTTGTAAGTATTACCTTCAAGCCGCAGGTAAGATTTTCCAACGAGACTGGGTTTCTTAAGAATGAGACGAATCGGAAGCGGCACTCCACTTGCTCAGCGTTACGAGGAGAGGCGAAGACGATGACAGAGTCTTGGGGATGGATGGAAGGAGTGCGACTGGCGGCGGGACCGGAATTGCGGCAATTTCTGGGGCAGGACGAACATCGTCTGTACTTCAGTACCGATCAGAAAGGCCCCGCCGGGCAGCCGACGATTATCGCTACTGTGGCGGGCCAGACCAGCGACGCGGACGAGCAGTTGCGCCGCTGGACAACCGCCACTGGCGTGCATCATCCGCACCTGGTTCAGTTATTCGAAACCGGCTGGACGGAGGCGGACGGAGTGCCGATTGTGTACTCCCGCTTTGAGTCGGCTGACGAGGACCTGGCATCGATTTGTGACGAACGTTGCCTGACCACCGACGAGGCGCGGGAAGTACTCGCCGCGCTGATCGGGACGCTGTCGTATCTGCATCAGCGGCAGTTGGTGCATGGCGCTGTGGAGCCGCGAAACATAGTCGCCATCGGACCTAGCATTAAATTGGCCGTACACGACCTGCAGCCCTTTACGGAGGCAGCCGGGCAAATGGACATTCGCGCCGCCGGACTGACGCTTTATCAACTTCTCACCCAACACCGCGACCCGTCGCTGGCCGAGCTTGACCAGATTCCGGAGCCGTTCCGCGCCATTATCCGCGGCACCGTTAAGGAGGAATGGCCATTAGCCAAAGTCGCCGCCACTCTGGATCAGCATGGAAAAGGAGTTCCCCTGTCCGAAGTACCGCAGGCGGTTGTCGCGGGGCCTATCCGGCGGCCCCTGCCCAATTGGGTGTACGGCTTCGGAATAGCGGGGTCGGTACTACTGTTAGTGGCCGTAATCCTGCTTGCACGAAAGCCGGCTCGGCTGGTGCAGCAGACCAATCCACCGGTGAATGCTCCGCCAGCCGTTACCGCTGGAGCGGCGCCGGTGGTGAAGCCTTCTCCCTTTGAGAAGCCTAAGTTACCGTCTCGAGCCGTGGTGCAGACTGCGGACCAGCCGGTATGGCGGCTGATCGCCTACACCTACAACCGGAAAGAAGACGCAGAAGCCCGGGCGAAGAAGATTCAGGAGAAAAACCCGCAATTCCGAGCCGAGGTCTTCGCGCCGCAGGGCGCCACGCCGCCGTATCTGATTACGCTTGGTGGTAAGATGACTCGCCCTCAAGCAATTCAGCTGCAACGCCAGGCTCGCAGCAAGGGGCTTCCAAGAGATATGTGGATTCGCAACTATCGCTGATCTGCCGTCATTCCTCCGTCAGGCGGTAGAATAGGCGCACGGAAGGAGCACGAAGAATTCCATGGACCTCAAGCCGCCCCGGCGCCACTTTCTGCAAGCGGCAGCCGCCATCGCTACCAGCCGGTTCCCGATCCTCGGCGCGAATGATCGTATCCAATTGGGCATCGTTGGCCTGGGGGGGCGCGGGAACGACCACATTGGCGCCTATTCCTCGCTGGATGGGGAATGCCGCATGGCGGCGGTATGCGACGTAAACCAGGCAGCCCGCGAGAAAGCCACCGCTCGCATTCTCAAAGAAAAGGGGGCCGCGCCAAAAGAGTTCGACGACATGCGGGCACTGTTCGATTCCAAAGAGATTGACGCGGTCTCGATCACCACTCCCAACCATTGGCACGCTCTTGCCGCTATCTGGGCCTGCCAGGCGGGCAAACACGTTTACGTGGAAAAGCCAGCCAGCCACAATCTGTTCGAGAGCCGCAAGATGGTGGAAGCGGCGCGCAAATACAACCGGATGGTACAGGTGGGCTCGCAGAGCAGATCCATTCCCCACATCCGGCGAGCCATTCAGTTGCTTCGCGAGGGAGCCGTCGGCCAGGTGTATCATGCGCGCGGGCTCTGCTTTCGCCGCCGCTTTTCGATCGGCCACGCTCCCGACGAGCCGGTGCCGCCCGGTCTCGATTGGGAGCGCTTCCTCGGTCCGGCTCAATGGAAGCCATACAGCAAGAACAAATTCGCCTACAACTGGCATTGGTTCTGGGATACCGGAAACGGCGACATCGGCAATCAGGGGGTCCACGAAATGGACATCTGCCTGTGGGGACTGGGCCGCACCGGATGGCCTGTATCTGTCAGTTCGAGCGGGGGAAAGTTCGTCTGGAAGGACGATCAGGAAACCCCGAACACGCAGACCACGAGCTTTGATTTCGGCGATGCGCTATTGAGCTTCGATGCCCGCAACCTTCCGACTCCGCCCGAAGGCCTGGCGCCGTTGCGCGGACCCAATTACGTCGGCAACATGTTCTTCGGCGACCTTGGGTTTATGGTGGTGGACCAACGCGGCTTCCAGATTTATAAAAGCACGGCGGGAAATATCAGCGGCGATGCGGCCCGTGGAGCGGGCGCGGGCAATCGTGAGAAGTACGATCTCGCCGTGGAAGAGAAGGTCACTCCGGGCGCGGATACAGCTCCGCACATGAAAAATTTCTTCGATGCGATTCGTGCCCGGGACCATAAACTGCTGCATGCCGAGATTGAAATCGGGGCTCGTTCCGCGGCGTTCTGCCATCTCGCCAACATCGCTTACCGGCTCGGACGAACTTTGCGCATGAACCAATCGGCCGGACGGTTCCTCGGGGATGAGGAAGCGAATGCGCATCTCACCCGGAATTACCGCAAACCTTATGAGGTGCCGCAAGCCGTCTGAGTGCCGGAATCAACTCAGAAAGTGATCGAGCGCTTCGATAAAGAAGTACTCACCCCACATCACGCTTTCTCCGACGCCTAAATCCTTGTGCAGATGGTATACGCCGCCCTTCAGAACGCCTTCCCAGTCGTCATCCTCATCGCCCAGATGCTTCTGACAAAGGGCGCGTAGGATGTGGGCCCCGGTGCTCCAATAGAAGTGGCCCTTTACCGGATCGTGTACCAGCCGGGACAGCCGCAACAGACCGCTGGCGGCGATCGCTCCGGCTGAGGTGTCGAGCATCTTGCGGCTTTCGAGCGGCGCATTGAAGTCCCACGGCGGAACGCCGTCCGGGCAGGCATGCGTGATGTAATAGTCGGCGCATTTTTCGGCAGTCTCGAGAAATCGCGGATCGCGGCTATATTCGTAAGAAGTGCCGAAGCCGTAGAGCGCCCATGCCAGCCCGCGCGACCAGCAGGAATCGCCCCGGAAGCCCTGATGCGTCGTCTGCTTGAGAAATTCTCCGCTCTCCAGATCAAACAGCCCTTCATGCGCGGTGGATCCATCGCCTCGCACTAATACGCGACGCGTGGTCAGGCAGTGACGGATGGCTATGTCACGAAGTTTCCGGTCGCCCGTCTCGCGCGCCGCATAGAAAATGATCCCGACGTTCATCATGATATCGATGAACAGCGAGTTATCGGCGACAAACGAACGCAGGTAGTGCCCCTTTTCCTTGAAGCGCATGGCCAGAGTCTTGCCCGCCTCCACAATCACCTCGTTGACGGCCGGATCTTTGGTGAGCCGGTACCAACGGTAATACGTGGAGAAAAAAATGAACCCGAGATCGTGAACATCGCGATCCAGTTTGCGCTGTTCCAGCGGCCTGGTGTAGCGGATCGCCTGCTCCAGCCAGTACTTCTCTTCGGGCGTACCCACTCCGCCGCAATGCTTGCGAAAAATCCACATCATCCCCGGCAGGAAGCCATCGCACCAGTGCGTCCAGGCGGGCCCTTCGTGTTTCCACTGGCCGTCCTCGGTATAGATGGGGTAAAAATCCGGGTGCCGCTCAATCAACTCGCGAACCTGTTTCTTACCAAACTCCAGGGCGGCGCCAAATAGCGCCCGGTCGCCTTCCGGTTCAAACTGAATCACTTTTTTTCCTCGATCGGGGAGCCGGTGCGCCACAACGTGCGGGTTCCAGCGGGCAGTTTCGCCTGATCGCCCCTTAGATAGAGAATACCAATCCTCGGGTCCTCAGCGGGTGATTCCGGCGGTGGGATGTAGCCGCGCCCGGCAGGTCTTCCAGGCAGGGGGCCGAAAAACCGGGTGTCAACGATCGGATTCATGCGGACGTGAAGCAAAGCGAACTGGTTCTCGAACGCGATGCGGTGGAAGATCAGACCGAGCACCCAGTGCGGCTCCTGGCGGATACCCGGCCAGCGTTCCAGCCGCACAATCCGGCCGGTGATTTTGGCTCCTTTCGGGATCACCAGCCGGCCCTTCTGTTTGACGTCCCGCACCAGGGCTGCCTCCACCACATCCCCAACCGCCGATACTCCGCCTTCGATGGCGTTTGCGATGCTCAAGTCCAAGTCGAGGTCCTTGGGAATCTCTACCTTGCCCGGAGGAGCTTGGCTCAGGGTGGGGCGTTCCGGCACATCGGCGAAACGGATCACCGATTCAATGGCATATTCGCGGCATCCGCTGAAACGGATCCTGTTTCGATGCTCGTTGCCGCCGCTGTCGGTCAACACCATTTCCGAGCTTTGCGGCAGCAGAAAATCACTGGAGCCGATCCGGTAGCGACCGTAGCGCAGCACCTCACTGCCGGCCCGGATGGGAAGACGGGCAGGAATCTCATTCATAGTTACGTCCAGGCGCAGGAGATCCAAGGTAGCCGGATCCACCCAGAACGAGCCCTGGTATCCTACGATCGCTTCCATCGGAGGAACGCGCATTTTGTACGCGCTGCGGGACGCGGGCACGCGGTAGTTATAGCGGATCGCCGGCAGGCCATGCAACGGATCTTCTCCCGCCGGCGTGAACACCGGCGCCTTAGTCATGAAAACGCTTCGCGCGTGGCTCGCAAAGCTGCCGTTGCCGATCGACCCGCCGCTGACCATCTCGGTGATGTCCTTATCCTCGAAACCCTGCGATCCGGGCCAGGCGTACAATTCCTTCTGATCAACCACCGTCACTTCCAAGCGGACGATATCCAGGAGTTCGAACCTGCGGCTGGAGACGCGGCGCTGCGATCGTTCGATGGTTTCGAGGCAGGTGTAATTGGGAAGGCGCGCGAGATTCACCGCGGCGCGCGCCTTGATTTTCGCTAAACGCAGAGCGTCAGGCGGCAAGGCGGTCTGGGCGGCGAGCGCCATTGCACTCCCGAGCAACAACGTTAGCTCGACAGTTGCCAAGACGCACCGCATGATCAGGAGTCGCGGCGCCGCCAAGCTAAATAGCAGAATCCGGCGAACAGGGTGACAACCGGCGCCAGCAGCGCGAGAATGCCCGAGTTCATGGCATCCCTGGAGGCTTCCTGCTGGGCGGCCGCGGTACGGAAACACTGCGAGCACTGGCCGTAAGCCGCATCGGGCAGAACACCCAGCAGCAGCACGAGTATGAAAGTGATCAGCAGGGGGAAAAGGGCCAACGAGAGTGTCCGGCGTTCAAACTTGAGATGCATGAAGTATGCCAGGATCAGTACGGATTTTCCAACCGAGAGCACGAGTAACAGGGTGAGAAATGCAACCGGCGAAAGGTGGGGAATTACGAACACCACCTCAATGGCAGTGAGTGCGATCAGGATCACCCAGACTCTGGTCAGCATGTTACAACTTTACCGACATGAGATAAACCATGGGAAAAATAAACATCCAGACGAGGTCCACAAAGTGCCAGTAGAGGCCGCTCGTTTCAACATCCTCTGCGCGGAACCGGTCACGCCCCACCCCGACGGCAATCACCGCGAGATACAGAATACCGCCAGTGACATGGGCCATGTGCAGGCCGGTGAGACCAAAGAATGTGGCGCCGAACAACGGCTGGTTCCAGGGATTGGAGGTGAGGGTAACGCGCTCCACACGGATGAGGTGCATCCATTCCGCCGTATGAATCGCAATAAACGCGACGCCTAATGCCATGGTGGCGGCGATCATGCGAACCGTGCCGGAGCGGTCGCCAGCTTTCATCCGCTGCACCGCCAGCGCCATGGTGAGGCTGGAAGTGAGCAGTGCCAAGGTCATGAGGGACGCCTGCAGGATGCTGGGGGAGAGCGGAAATGGCGCGGGCCAGTTGGAGTTGGCGAGCCGGCTATAGGTATAGACGATTAACAGCGTGGCGAACGTAAGCGCGTCGGAGGCGACAAAAAGCCACATGCCGAATTGCTTAGCTCCCACGGCGAAAGGGGAACCGCCGCCATGCCATAGCGCTTCGCGTTGTTCCATATCTCAGTTCCCCCAGAATCGAAACAGCCACAGGAGGTAGAGCCATAGGACTCCCAGGAAATGCCAGTAGGCGGTGACTACATCCACGGCCGTTCTCCGCCCCGGTCCCAGTTCAAGGCGCCACGCGCGGAGGCTCAGATAGAACATCGCAATCCAACCGCCTGCCAGATGGATGGCATGGGCGGCGGTACCGACATAAAAGAAAGCGCTGCCGGGATGGCTTGTCATATAAACGCCCTGATCCTGTAGCTCGCTCCAGACGGCAATCTGCCCCGCCACGAAGCCCGCGCCAAGCACGGTAGCGCTGGTCCAGGCGATGTTGAATCGCGGACGGTCTCCGGCTTTCAGATCGCGGCGGGCTTTCTCCGCAAGGACGCTGCTGAGGGCGAGCACGCCCGTGTTGATCCACAAAATTTGCGGCGCGGGCGTGCCCCGCCAGTCCTTGGACGCGCCCCGGCGCACGATCATGGCGCTCGTGAAAGCGCCGAACAACATGATAATCGACGCAAAGAAGGCGTACAGTCCGGTGAAGGACGCGCGGCGGCTCGCTCCGGCAGTGGTGGCACTCATCGCTCGTCAATCTCATTTTGCATGCGAAAACCCTTGGCGTCACCTGGCAGGCTGAAGTCGTAAGGGCCGCGGTGCACGGCCGCGGGTGGGGAAGAGGTCCATTCGAGAGTGGTAGCTTCCCACGGATTCTCCGGCGCCGGTTGACCTTTGCGCCAGCTCCAGATGAGGTTTGCCAGAAAGAAGAGTTGTACGGCGGCGGTGAGAAGCGCGGCGTGAGTGGTGAATTTCTGAACCACCGTCAGATCTTTTAGAAACTCGAATTGCGTGAAGTCGGGATAGCGCCGGGGGTTTCCCACAATGCCGGCGATGTGCATCGGGATGAAAATGGCATACACGCCCGCGAAAGTCAGATAAAAGTGGATACGTCCGAGAGTCTCATTCATCATCCGGCCGGCCATGAGCGGGAACCAATAAAACGTGGCGGCGAAGATGGCAAAGATGCTGGCCACGCCCATAATCATATGAAAATGGCCGACCACGAAGGCGGTGTCATGAAAATAAAGATCGAGCGCGGGCTGGCCAAGGATGATCCCGGTGATCCCTCCGGAAACAAAGACCGAGACAAAGCCAAGCGCGAACAGCATCGCCGTGGTGAGACGGATGCGTCCGCCCCAAATGGTGCCGAGCCAGTTAAAAGTCTTGATCGCGGACGGCGCACCGATAGCCAGCGTGAGAACGGAAAAAGTGAGGGCGGAATAAGGACTCATGCCGCTGATGAACATGTGGTGCCCCCAAACGAGGAAACCGAAGAACGCAATCGCCATCATGGCCCAAGCCATCGCGCGATATCCGAACACAGGCTTTCGGGAGAAGACCGCGAGAACCGTGGAGATGACACCCATTCCCGGGAGAATCGCAATGTACACTTCCGGATGGCCAAAGAACCAGAACAAGTGCTGCCACAGGAGCGGTGAGCCGCCGGAGCGGTCGAGAATCTGATCGTTGATGACGAGGCCCGCGGGGATGAAGAAACTGGTGCCGCCCAGGCGGTCGAGCAGCAGGAGAATGCCCGCCGCCAGCAGCACACCGAAGGCGAACAGACTGATGACGGCGGTGACCAGCCATCCCCAACAGGTCAGCGGCATGCGCATCAGGGACATTCCCTTGATGCGCATTTCCAGGATCGTGGTCAGGAAGTTGATGGCCGCCATCAGGGAAGCGACGCAGAACAGGGCGATGCTGACTACCCACAGAGTCATACCCCCGCCCTGTCCCGGCCCGGCAATCTGTCCGACGGCGCTGAGCGGAGGATAGGCGGTCCAGCCGCCCAGGGGAGCCCCCCCTTCGACGAAAAACGCCGCCAAAAGCACGGTTAAGGAAAGGAACGTGATCCAGAATGAGAGCATGTTCAACACGGGAAACGCCATGTCTTCGGCGCCGATTTGCAGCGGGAGGAAGTAATTGCCGAATCCGCTTTGGGGGGCGGTGGTGAGGACAAAGAAGACCATGATCGTCCCGTGCATCGTCATCAGCGCGAGGTAAAGTTCGGGCGTCATCACCCCGCCGGATGCGGCGTTGGGCCACAAAATCTCAAACAGGCGGACCTTGGCTTCCGGATACACCAGATGGAAGCGCATTGCGACAGAGAGGGCGATTCCCAGGAACACCGAGAACAGCGCCAGCAGAAAATACTGGATGCCAATCACTTTATGATTCGTACTGAAGATGTACCGGCGCAGGAAGCTGCCGGAAACCGCGTGAAGTTTGTCACTGGTGTGGCTCGCCATGCTAATTCTGCTGGCGCAGCCACGCCTCAAACTCGGATGGAGGCATCACGATCATCACGCTGCGCATCTGATGATGGCCGAGGCCGCACAACTCCGAGCAGGCGACTTCGTATTCCCCCGGTTTGTCGGCTTGGATCTTTAGAGGAATTTCCATACCCGGCACAAGGTCCTGTTTGATGCGTAGTTCGCGCACAAAGAAATTGTGAATGACATCGTGCGTGTGGAGCAGCAACGTCACCGGTGTCGCCGCGGGGATGCGCAACGCAGAGCTCACGATATCGTCCTTACCCGCTGCGTCTTTGGGGTCGATGCCAAAAGGATTGCCCGAAGCGTCGTTCATCAAACGGATATCGGTTCTGCCGAACTTTCCATCCGGCCCGGGGTAGCGCACATTCCAGGCAAACTGTTTTCCAGAGAGTTCGACGCGCATTGCGGCGGAAGAAAGCAGGTTGAGGTGCACATCGGACCACAAGCCGGCGCTGGCAATGGCGGCACTTACAAACAGGATCAGTGTGACCGAGGTCCAGAAAATCTCCAGCCGGTTGCTGCCTTCATGGTGCAGCACTTTTTGGCCGCGATCGCGGTAACGCCAGATGAACCATCCAAGGGCGGCCTGGGCACCGAGAAAAATCCCACCCATCAGGATCAGATTCATCGAGAAGTAAGAATCGAAGGCTACGGCGTGCGCATTGATTGCGGCGGGAAACCACCAGCGTTTCACGGCAAAGGAAGCCGCCACCAGCAGCGCGGTCAGCCAGATGAGTGCGGCAAAAAACATCGCGGTTTACGTTTTCGGTGCGCCATCCAATCCCAGTTCGGCGGCCCGGGCACGCATAGCCCGGATACAAAATTCGATATGCTGATCGAGATCGGCGCCCAGCTCTTTTGCTCCATTGAGTATGTCATCCCGATTGACGGCGCGCGCGAAGGCTTTGTCCTTGAGCTTTTTTCGAACGCTGGCAACATCCACCTCATGGATGCTGCGCCCCGGCTTTACGTAGGAGACGGCGGTGAGAAAGCCCGCTAGCTCGTCACAGGCAAACAGGGTTTTTTCGAGCGGGGAAACGCGCGGCACGCCGCTGAAATCGGCGTGCGACAGAATGGCGCGGCGAATCTCTTCCGGCACCCCGCGCTCAGCGAGGATCTTCTCCCCTTTCATGGGATGATCCGGGAGTTGGGGATGTATCTCCCAATCGAAATCGTGCAATAGAGCGGTAACGGCCCACTTGTTCTCATCTTCGCCGAGCTGTCTGGCGTACGCCGTGACGCAAGCTTCCACCGCCATCACATGGCGCCGCAGCGCCTCGGACTGCACGAATTCACAAACGATCTCCCACGCTTGCTCACGGTTCATACGCAGACTTTTCAGCTTAGCGTGATTGCCGGCTGGAGCGGAAGTTTGGTTAGCTTGATTGCTTCAACCGCGGTGCTATAATCAAAGAGTTTACTTGTGGGCCTGTGGCGCAGTTGGGAGCGCGCTTCCATGGCATGGAAGAGGTCGACGGTTCGAACCCGTCCAGGTCCACCAAAACCTTTCAAACACTTACGGGCCTCGGCCCGCCAAGTTCCTCGCCCGTGAAGTCCAAACCGCATTTGATGCACGGGCAGCCATGGGCGCCGGGTGAATTTCGATGCCTGCCCACGGTTAGGTCTTCATCTTCAACGCGATCCAATGTATGGGCAGTGTGGGCACCGTATTTCGCGCTTGTTGTTTGCTGGAGACGACAACAGAAGGACGCAGGCAACCCCGTTGAGACACATCCGCGGGCTGGCACGCGATACAGCTTCCTTCAGAGCCTCGACAACGGCAGCCGCTGCTGGAAGCTTCGCCGAGTCGATGGGCGCGATGAGGCCGGCAGTCCCGTGACGAAACGCGGGTCCTACTCCAAGTCGTGGCGGATTGTCTGGTCGTGGGAGGTCTCGACGGGAGGCAAAAGGCGTGTATGCTGATTCAGTCAACAAGGGAGACGAGAGCACTATGCGTAGGAGCAAATCGACATCGAAAACCTGGTGCAGTACTATGCCGACACGTTCGACCTCGCGAGGTTTGCAACGCAGCCCAACGCCACTCCCGCGGCCCCGGCGCGAAACTTTAGAGAGGCTTTATGGATAGGGGATATCGTAGCCGTAAATGGCCAGCCTGCAAAAGGAACGACCGTCCTGCATGCTCGAGGGGCGGGCCTCAGCGCCGCTCCCAATCCCGGGCAGGCGATCGCGGACACCGTTCGGGGCTCACTCATTTACCAGACCTTCGAGATTCTGCGAGCCGACGGTACTCCAATCGGGACCCTCCTCGTATCCGGACTCTCCGGTGGCGCTGCGCCACCCGGGGCGCCCCTGGCAATAACACAAGGCAATTTTGCGATTGTCGGCGGAACGGGAGCGTTCCTCGGTGCGCGGGGACAAATAGGCCAGTCTGTGAACGCGCAAACGACGGCCTCTCGCCAAGCGTCCATGGCTGAGGATCCTGCGAATCGACGCACGAACGGGGGAGGATGAATACGCTTCGTGGGTCTGCTGATCCCCATTTCTCGACCGGAAGTTGTCATAAATGCCGATGGCCCCGCTGTGCTTCATGGAGCCGACTTTTGGCCGGTCACCGCCGCGAAACCGGCACGGGCGGGTGAGGTCCTAATCTTAAGTGCCACCAACCTCGGTCCCACGCGCCCGGGAGTCGATCCTGGAAAGCCGTTCCCCTTGACTCCCCTGGTCGAAGTGAATTCGCCCTCGACTTGTTGGTGAACGGGCACCCCGCTGAGGTTGTCAACAAGGTCGGATGGCCCGCCCTCGAAAACGTGTATCGAGTGGATTTTCGGGTTCCCGAAACGACGGCCGTGGGCGCCGCGAATATTCAGTTGAGCGTGGCCTGGGTCACGGGGTCAGAAGTCAGAATTCCAGTGCAGTAGCAATTCGTCAAAACCCTGATGGCGGTGGATACGGTCGGCTCACCAGACTCGTCGAATGCGTCGATCTGTTGGGTCGATTTGTGAGCGGTCACCGCCGGCATCCGCGGACGGGCGTCCCGATACGTCAACTGGAAGACGAATCTGGGAAAAGAGACCGTTGGAGTCGCCATCCTCGATCATCCGGAGAATCTAAGTGCGCCTGGGCGATGGCACATTCGAAGCGTATTCCGGCAAGCTTGATATCGAAGCATCGTGGCGCGAGTTTGCGTCCCGCGCTGCCGAGCCAGGGCGCGTGGAGTGGCGACGAGGCTGATTATCCCGGTGTGGCTTGCCCTCTCGCCGGCACGACTGATCGCGATTATTGAGAACAGCAGCTCCAGCATCTATGACGTCTTATCGTTCGGGCTGACACGACGGTTCAACGAGCGCTTTCTGATGGACTTTCACTACACAGCGGCGTCGTCGGCCACGTATTCCGCTTTTTATGCGGACGCAAACAGCGGGATTCCCTCCGAATGGGATAACTGGCGTTCGGCCGAACGGGCTCCCAGCGACTTCTTCCAGCGCCACCGGCTCGCCGCCAATGGTTCGTGCGGCTGCCATTCCGTTTTCAGCTCGCAGCGACCGCCATTGTGGCGAGCGGTCTTCCAGTGAATCCTCTCACCGGAACCGACAACAACGGTGACACGTACTCTTCAGACCGGCCGGCGGGGATCGGTCGAAACTCGTTCCACACCGTGATGCAAACTCAGATCCATGCTTCCATCTCTCGCCGCTCCCGTATCGCCGGCCGCTTCATCGTCGAAGCGCGTGCCGAGGTCTTCAACGCGATCAACCGCAACAACCTAATCGAGGTCAACAATGTGTACGGCGAAGGTCCGGAGCCTCGGCCGGCGTTTCGGCAACCGATCGCGGGGGTCGCGCGGACGCGAGAGCTCCCCACGTATGGACACTCGTTTTGCTTCTGACGGATAAAGTCGTCAAACTGGGTTCCGTGCGATCCAGTCCTATTTCAATTCCTGGCAAGGTCCTTTTCCGTATCCATGAAGTAGTAACAGATCATATGGCAAACAATGACATGGGCATCTTCAATGCGTCCCATATGCGGATTCGCCACCAGGATATTCAATTGCGCCAGCGGCCCCAGCTTTCCGCCGTCGCGCCCGGTTAATGCCACAGTTTTACAGCCGATGGAATTGGCGTATTCGAACGCCCGAAGAACGTTGGGGGAGTTGCCCGAGCCGCTGATGCCCATCACCAAATCGCCTGGGTTGGCGAAGTTTTTAAGCTGCTCGAGGAACACGGCGTCATAGGAAACGTCGTTGGAGTAGGCGGTCAGGGTCGGCAGCGAGTCTGTCAGCGCCATGATCCGGAAGCGGGTTTCCCGATTGAAGCTGGCTCCTTTCACCATGTCGCAGACGAAATGAGAGGCGGTGGAAGCGCTGCCGCCATTGCCGAATACGAAGATGTGACGGTTGTGAGTGCGGGCTTCGTGAAACAGACCGATGGCCTGCTGCACTTTTTGGAGATCAATGGAATCGATTGCCCGGAGGCAATCCGCTTTGTAGAGTTCGGCGAAATTCACGGGGTTATCCTTTCCTTACTGAGAGCGAGCGCGCCATAGAGAATGGAGTCATCGCCAAGAGCCGCGGGAACGACGTCAATGCGCGCCTTGGACCAAGCGGTTATTTGGGTACGCAGTTCCAGCCGAAGCGGCACGAAGAGGGCGTCGCCCGCTTTCGCGATGCCTCCGCCGATGACGACGCGCGCCGGATTGAGCAGCATGATGCACGCTTTCAAGCCCAGCGCGAGATCGACGACATAACGCTGGACGAAATCCGGATCCTGGAGTAGCTCTTTGGCGGGTCGCCCATAATCTTTCTCCAGCCAAAGACCGCCGCACATTCGTTCCAGACATCCTTGGGAGCCGCAGAGACAATCGGGACCGCCGGGGCGGATGGTGAGGTGGCCGATTTCGCCCCCGTAGGAGTCCGCTCCACGGCAGAGACGGCCTTGGAGAATCATGCCGCCGCCTATGCCGGTGGAGAGAGTCATGTAAAAAAGAGGATCGCAGCCGCGGCCGGCTCCGTGGGCGGCCTCGCCGAGCGCCCCGGCATTTGCGTCATTGTCCATGATGGCGGGGAGGCCAAGAGTGTCGCGCACCCAGCCGGGAAAGTTGAACCCCTGCCAGCCGCCGACATGAGTGGATAAGGTCACGCGCTGGCTGGGGAAGTCGACCGGCCCCCCGAAGCCGATGCCGCAACGATGCAGCGGCACCGATTGCTGCCAGGTGCGGATGATAGCCGAAATCTGCTCGAGCATCCAGGCGGGGCCCGCCTCCCGATCTGTGGCGCGGGTTTCCCTGAGGATGAGCTTGTCCTCTTCAAAGACCGCCAGCGTGAATTTCGTTCCACCGATGTCTATGGCCAAGGTATTCATGGGATGGACAGAGCGGCGGCCGCCTGGCGGATTTCCTGCTGGGTAGTGGTGCCAGTTCCCTTCTTCATTATGGTGATGGAGGCGACGAGGTTGCCGAGGCGCGCCGCCGCCACGGGATCGCGGCTGATCGCGTAGGCTATGGAGGCGCCGGCGGAGAAGCTGTCTCCGGCGCCGCAGATATCCAGAGGTTCGGCAATGGGAGCCGTTCGCACCCAGGTTTCCGCCGATTCAGTGACGATGAGAACGCCGCGAGGGCCGTGGGTGACGAGAAGAAAAGGCGCCTGCGTGCGGGAGCGGAGTTGCTGGTAGTCTGTCTCGCCGCGGAGGCGGGCACAGGCGGCGGCTGCCTCGTCTTCATTGGGTTTTAGAATGACATTGCGAAAGTGCTCCGCACGCAGGCGCGAATCCACCCAGAACACTTTGTCGGGGAACTGCCCGGCGAGAGCAGCGAGCCGGTCTCGAACCGCGGGAGTGATCACGCCTCCGGCGGCGGTCTCGGCCTGGTCCGACACTAGAATCACGTCAAAGTCCGGCACGGCTTCGGTGAGGCGGCGGATTACTTGCTGCCCGGCGGCCGGAGGAATGGGATCGACGTTGATGTAGTCGACCCGCGGCTGGTCTTCCAGGCCGCTCGCTATATTGAGAAGCTTCGTGTAGGTAAATGTACAAATTTGCGGATGAGTGACGCAGAGTCCGTGCTCAATCCCTCGCGCACTCAGAGCGCGGCGCAGCTCCCAGGCATTGCCATCGTCGCCGAAAATTCCCAGCACCGAAACGTGACCGGTTCCCAGGGCCACCAGATTGTTGGCGATTGTGCCTCCGGCTCCGGGCGTGGATTCCGGCCGGGTTACGGCAATGCGGGGAATGCCGGTCTCACGCGAGGGCTCCGCGTAAGCGGGGTCATAACCGCACCAGCGGTCGAGACAGATATCGCCGACCACGAGCGCGCGTTGTTCGGGGAAGCGGGCGAGGATGGCATCCAGAGGAATCATGAGAGAAAGGCCGCTCGCAGCGCGGGCAGCGTAGCGCGGTGATCGCCGCAGAAGTAATAGCTACGGCCGCCATCGGCTACCGTGCGCACCAGAATCGTCTTGTGCGGCCGAAAGTAATAGCCGGGATCGGACTTATCCAGTTCGTGATGAATGTCGCCCCGAATGGGCACGATATCAAAAACGGCGGTGGAAAAATTGCGGATGGTGCGGCCTTCCTGATGTGCGACATTGCGGGCCATGGCTAACGCCTTGAGGTACACTTCCGGGCCCATGATGGCGGAGCCGAAGTTTAGGGCCACGCCTCCCTCCAGCCGCTCGATGGCGCGGGCAAAGATGAGGAAGTCGCGATAGCTGGTTTCGCCCAACGCCGCCCCATCGCAATTCGGATGCTCGTGGAGAATATCGTAACCGATGCCTGCGTGGACTGTTACGGGAACTCCCAGGCGGTAGGCGGCGGCAAGCACGCTGAGGTCGCGAAATGGAAATGCGCTATCGAGAATCAGGCGGCCGGCGCCTTCTCCGAGCCCGAGATCCTGGCGGGCGCAGGCAAGAATGCAATCGTTCAGTTCGCCGGTTTCCCGCCACAGGCCGAACTGGCCGTCGCGAATGTAGCGGGCGACGCTTTCGGTTGTGGCTCCAATGCGGGCAAGCTCGTAATCGTGGATCACCCCAGCGCCGTTCATGGCGATATGATCGAGCGCGCCCCGTTCCATCAAGTCAATGATGTGGCGGTTCAAGCCGGCCCGCAGCACATGGGCTCCCATGATCAGGACGCGCGCCGCGCCTTGGCTACGCGCCTGGTGAAGAGCGGCGGCAACAGTGGGAAGTTCGGGATGGGAATAAGGCGGTGCAGGATCTTCGAGCGATAGCCAGCCGTTGATTTGAAGATCGTGGACGCGTTCCGCCAGCGGAAGGATCTTCAGCCGCGAGCGATCGAATTGTTCATAGCGCGATGGCATTCGGGGCGCCGGGCTCAGTTCGGAAAAAGCGTGGCCGTCAACTCGGGCAGCGGCAGGTAGTTGGGAATAATGTAATCCGCGCCCACTTTGACCAGGCGCTGCCGCTTCCATTCATCCACTTCCATACAGTCGGGTTCCGCGGTGGCGAGGCCCACGGCGAGGCCGCCTACCTGCTTTACATTCTCGATCTCGACGAATCCATCCCCGAAGCCGAGAAACTCGTCTCCGGTCGCTTCGGCGGCGTCGATGATGCGCCGGATGAGGATCGCTTTGGAGAACGTCTTATAATCATCAAGCGCTCCATGGCAGCCACCGTCGAAATACCTGCTGACATCCAGCAGCCGCGCTTCCTCTTTCATATCGGCGTCGTCGGTTCCGCTGGCGAGATACATTTTGAGCCCGCGTTCCTTCAACGCTTCGAGAAGGGGGCGGGCGCCGGGAACCATATACTGTTCCGGAGCGACCTCGCCTTTGCGCAAAGCTTCTACGCGAGTGCTGATCTTTCCCCACAACAGATCGAGGTAGCGGCGCTTGTAGGCAAGGGGGTCCTGGGGGGCTCCGCCGCGTTTTGCAACGTTCTCCGCGAGTTCCATCATCTGGTAGATGGTGTCTTTGCCGGTTAACCGTCCCACGAACTCACGAACGATTTCCGTAAGCTCCGCCTCCGATTCACCGCTCTTCAGAGTGGAAAGAATCTCCACCATCATAGGAACCATCACCTCCACCCACCCGGAGCGAATGGTGGAAAGGGTTCCGTCGAAATCAAAGAGCACAACTTTGGCGCGGGCGGCGGTTGCGCCGTAACGAATTGTTTCGATCATTCTTTTTCTTATTTTCGCACGAGCGGCTACCAATACTGCCACTTGCCGGTAGCGAGCACATAGGCGCACAACACGCCATTGGTGACGGCATGGGCGAGGATGCAATCGCCAAGGCTGCGCGTGCGGATCATCCAATAGTTGTAAATAATGCCGGCGGCCAGACCGACATCCCAGTAAGCCCCGTGCTCGGCGGCAAAGAGTGCCGCAGTAATCCAAAAGGATTGGGGGGTATAGGAACCGAGCGGAAGGGAGGCGAAATCCGGCTTGATGATCCACCGCATAAGCCAGGCGCGCCAGAAAAGTTCCTCGATGATGGGCACCAGGATTACCGCGCGAACGATTCGGAAAATGGCGGCGATGAGCGGAAGGCTGGCATAGCCCTCGGCCGGCGTGGGAGCCGAACCGGTGAACGAGTTTCGAAACAGCCACGAATCGTGCCAGGTGGGGACGAGGAGATCGGGCGCGATCCAGATGATGAATGTGAGGAGGCCGATCGCGATCGAGCCAAGCCAGTTGCGAACACTCAGGCCGATCACCGGGCGGGAGAAAAACCACAGGATCGCGGAGAGAATCAATACCCGGAAGGGGTATTCAACCTCAGGGGCAAGCGCGAGCTTCCCCTCAATTGCCAGGAAGAGCAGGAACGAAACAAACGGAACTACATACGGAAGGGAGGAGCTGCGCATGAAGAGAGCCCGGTGCGCCGGCCACCAGGCGATTTCGATTCAGCTTATATCCTGCCCATCAATTCTTTGATCTTGACTTCATCCTCGCGCGACGGGCTGTTTTTTAATGCAAGCTCGCACTCCTTCTTCGCGGAAGGCTTGTCGCCTTTCTGGAAAAGCGCCATCGCAAGATGGTAGCGATAGAGGGGATTCCTCGCATCCTTGTCGACCAGTTCGCGGAAGATCTTGATCGCGGGGTCGCTGAGGTTCTTCTTGATGTAGATCCAGCCCAGGGTATCGGCAATGTCCGCGCTGTTGGGAAATTTGGCCTTGGCCTTCTGAGCCATGGTCAGAGCCTGATCGAGATCACCGCCGTTTTCGGCGAGGATGTAAGCAAGATTGTTGAGGGCTAAACCATTGTCCGGCTCCAGTTTCAGGATCTGCTCATAGAGCGGTTTGGCTTCATTGCGCCGTCCCGTGCCCTCATAGAGCAGCGCCAGGCGGACATAGGCAGTGGCGTCACCGGGGTTAAGATCGCGCGCTTTCGCAAATTCAGCGATCGAGGAGCTGTAGTCGCCTTTGAAGCGCAGCGCTTCCGCCAATCGGATCTGGACATCGAAATTCTTGGGATTCTTCTGTAGAAGCTTGCGGTACTCGGTGGCGGCCAGATCGTAATTCTCCGCGCGCACGGCAACGTTCCCCAGCGCCAGCCGGTAGAAGGACCGCTCGGGATTCTGCTTCAGGTCATCCTGCAGCAACTTGATCGCGGCGTCGAACTGCTTGAGTCCAGCCATTGTTTCGACGCGGCCCACAAGACCTCGGGGATCGTTGGGAGCGATCTTTTGCAGACGAAGAAAGTGGTCTTCCGCCTCTTTGTACCGCTTCTCATGGAAATTCAGAACGCCCATCTGGAACAAGGCGTCGGGGTAGTTCGGATTCGCCGCCAGCACCATGGACAATTCCTGCCGGGCGGTCGGAAGATCACCCAGTCCCATCCGGCAACTGGTACGGATCATGCGGGCGGTAATGTTGTTCGGGTCGTAATTCAGAATGTCTTCGGCGGCCTGCAATGCCTTGGTGAATTCATTCTTCGCCAGGTGCAATTGGGCAAGCGCCAGGCGCGCGGGCGTGTAATCGGGGCGATACTTGATTGCCTCCAGGAATTGAATGCGCGCCTGTTCCATGTCGCCCTTGGCCACATGAGCGCGACCGAGGTTGTAACGGAGCACAAAATTCTCGGGGTTGCGGACAATCACCGAGTTGAGTTCGGTAATGGCGCTCTGCACTTTCTCTTTACCGCCGTCCTGCAACCAGAGGGAGGCGCGCATGGCCACCGCCTCAAAATCCTTCGGATGCGCCTTTAACACTTGAGCAATCAAGTCAAGCGCCTCCTGCTTCCGCCCTCTCATGACAAGCGTTTCGACAAGGCGCTTCTGGTAGGCGAGCTTTTGCTCAGGCAGGGTTTCCACCCGCATTCCTTCTTCGTAATATTTGACGGCGGTATCCACATCGCGCATCCGCAGATAGAAGTCGCCAACCTGGATGTGGCCGAGAGGGAACTCTTTGGAGTTGGCGGTAATTCGCTGGAGCGTTTTTTCCATCTCCGGCCGCTTTTGAGTGACCAGGTAGTGGCCGGCCAGTTGGAGAATGTACAGGGATTGCTTGGGATTGTTTTCGACTTTGGCGATATAAGTTTTTTCGGCGTCGGCGACGCGATTTAAGCCGACGTAGCGAAAATAGAGCCAATCATACATGGCAGCCAAGGTTTTCTCCCGCTTGAGCATTTCCTGAGCAAGCTTTTCGGCTTCCGGAAAGCGGCCATTGACTGCCAACGCTTCCACCAGGGGCAAAATAATATCCTCTGAGTAAGGCTTGATCGCGTGAGCGGCTTCGAAGGCCTTCAGCGCCCCGGCGTTATCTTTGGCGGCCACCGCCACAAAGCCTTTAATGCGAAGCCCGAGGAAGGATTTCGGATCCTTTTCAAGAAGCGGAGTACTGATCTGTTCCAGTTCTTTCAGAGCGTCCGGGGAATGCTTCGGGTCCTTCAAAAAGATAACCAGATAGATGTTGGCCAACTGCGTGGCGGCATCCATATTCTCCGGCGACAACTCGCGGGCGCGCCGGAGACTGCGGAGCGCTTCCACGAAGCGGCCGGCGCGGAGCTCCGCCAAGCCGAGCCGGTAGTGCGCCTCGCCGTAGCGCATATCCTTCTTGAGAGCGCTACGATACATGATGGCGGCCTCTTTGTACTTCCCGTTCTTGAAGTACTCGTTACCCCGCTCAACATATGTCTTTTTAACTTTTTCCGGATCTCTGTTGCACGAGACCGAAAATACCAGCAGAATAAAGAGCGCACCAAGCGCGCGGCGAGCAATCGTCATAGACTCTTCCTTGTTGCCAATCCCTACCAGTTCATCATAAAACCAGTGACAAGACAACGGGTTGATAGTCCCGGGCGGCCCCTAGGATTATCCTGAGGTTGGGAAGGAGAAGGACCAGGACTTTAGAATCAGCGAATGGATACCCGGGGATCCAGCGGGCCCTTGGTCGGACTGTTGATGCCGCCGATTCTGAGCGTAATATCCATATCGTCTCCGCGCATACGATCGCCTGGAACGTAAAGGTTTATGTGATAAATGCCAATCAAACCTGGCGCCGGGCCGCTGTGTTCGACGATAACGGCGGCCTGCTTATAACGGGGATCGCCGAAGAACACGCTGACAGGATCGGTTACCGGCGGGGTCCCCTTCGTGCTTCCGAGGCCTGTTGCCAGCATCATGAGCCGCTCGTCGCGCGTGGCCGGATTCTGCTTATTGACCGGCTTGCCATCCTCGAAAAAGATTGCCGTCTGCTTCGTGTGGGGATCTACGATCACGGCTGGAGCATACTTGGAAACCGTCACGGTAACCGGGGCCGCTGAGGCAATTTTATTGTCCACCGACCGCACCACGAGGGGATAGCGTCCGGCCGCCAACGTAGCAGGGATCACCGCGGTAATCTGCGAAGAGGATGAGGCCATTAAAGGAAGCGGATTATTGTTCAACGTCACGCAGGTCCCACCGAGGATGGATACCCCCGAAGAACTCGAAGCCGAGTCCGCCAGGTTGCGGCCTTGGACGGCAACCAGAGTGCCGGGAGCAATCGCCGGTTTGAGATTGGATACGTTGACCACTCCGTTCGCGTTGACACTGGGGCGCTCGGCGGGAACAGGAGCGTCCAGAGGAACAATGCTCAAACCGCTGGCGGTCAACAGGTATGCGGTAGTGCCAGCGGGATCCACCGCCAGGGCGCGGCCGGCGATGTTGGCCCGGGCGGTCCCCGTAACAGTCGATATGGGGCCTTCCACCGTTGTCACTTGCCGGATCGCATTGCCCGAGTTGGCGTCCGATAGCTCGACGACCGGCACTTCACTCACTAAGGGATTGTTCTGCGTGATCCGCACGGGCTGCGTGAAGCGCACGAACATAGTGGCGTTAAGGGCCGCCACCGCCGAGACCGGCCGCGGCGCCGTGGTCGTCTGGCCCGGACGCCCGGTGACGGTGACGCTGCCGGCCGAGCCGATCGGGGTGAGGGCTGGATTCAAAACCGTGCCGTTTACCAGGAAATAACGGCCGCCCGGACCGGCGGACATCGGTCCGAAGTAGCCCTGGATGGGTGCGGGGAACACCTGACGGCCTTGTACAAACTCATCCGCCGCCGTGTCGTAGAGATAGACAAAGCCGCTGCCGCTTAAAAGAAGAGCATACTCACCGTTGGGCGTGGACACGAGAGTCCTGGGCGCAGGGACGGTGGCGGCCCCGATTACCGCGCTGATATCGCGGGGCACAGCGTCGTTTCCAATCACCTTCCAGATCGAGCCGTTGCTCATGACGATGAGCAGGCCGCGCTGGGTCGAGGCGATCACCGACGGGGTCATCAGCGGCGCAGTGCCGTTGAAAGGAAGCGGAGGGAAGCGTACGCGTCCCACGACCTGACCCGCGGCCAAGTCCACGATGCTGATACTCTCCCCGCCGGTGTTGGCTACGTAAAGCGTGTTGTTGTCTGGCATCAGGGCCATGGACCGTGGAAGCTGACCCACCTTAATCGGACTCAGGAACTCCTTCGTTTTCGCATCAAATACTTCAACGCGATTCATGCCGGAATTGGCGATGTACACGCGGCTGCGGACGGAATCGTAAACAATGTCCTCGAGCGCTTCATTGGCGGAAGTGCCCACCGACACTGTACGGACGTCCGCGCGGGCTTCCGCATCGCGGCTGTTCTGGAACACACGGAGGCGCGGAGGTATGTTGATCGCCTCGTTGGACTGAATCAGGAAATCGGTGGGGGCCGAGGTGCCGAGGGTGCGGCTGTTTGCCGGATTGTAAGTTACGTCAAAGGCGGGCCCGTCGGGTGTTTGCACGGTGCGGACTTGGGGAGCACCCTGAGCAATAGCGGTGTTGGTCCCTCCCACTCCCAGCCCCCCCGGAAGTTCCGGGGCAGGAGTTGCT